>JAQVMI010000172.1 GCA_028703735.1 Candidatus Cloacimonadota bacterium
GCTAAACATGGTTTCTTTGCGCTGTGGCTACAAGTTCAATTATGCTGCCGAAAGCCTTTCTGCCGGTTTGGGTGTGGCATATCGCAAGGTTCATATAGATTACGCCTATGCTGCCTTTTCGGAAGAGCTAAACGCTGTTCATAGCATTGGTGTGGCATATCAATTTTAGGATAAAGAGTTAAGAAATGCATAAAACGCTTGCTTCAATTATCTTGCTGTGCAGTATTCTATTTTCGGTACAGCTTGTTGCGCTTGTTACCCCGGGACAACTGTTGTTTAAAACATCTGCCTCCATTCAGCTTAGGGACGGGAAAACTGGTTTAACCGGTTTTGACAGTTTTTTAAGCACCTCTGGCTTAAAGAGCATCAGCCGGATGAAAGGTATGCCCAGCACAAATTACTATCTGGCTAATGTATCAATAATGCCGGATGCAGCATATCTTGGCAAAGCCAGCTTTCCGGGTATAGAGTATGTGCAGCCAAACTTCCTGCGTAAGTTGCATTTAATCCCCAATGACACTCGCTATGGTGAAATGCTGCATTATGTTAGCAGTGTTCCCGAGGCTTGGAATCACAGCACGGGTAGCACACTTATAAAGGTTGGTATAGTTGATTCTGGTGTGTTAGTAAATCACCCCGATCTGCAAGCAAATATATACGTAAATCACAACGAAATTCCTGATAATGGCATTGATGATGATGGTAATGGATACATAGACGATTGGTGTGGTTGGGATTTTGCCGATGCTCCCGAAATGTCTGATATTGCCTTGGGAGATTATATTGATCAGGATAACACTGTGGAAGATGAAAACTTTCATGGCACTCACGTTGCCGGTATTGTTGGAGCTGTTGGCAATAATAGCCTGGGTGTGGCAGGGGTTTGCTGGAATGTATCTTTAATGCCTCTAAGAGCTGGTTTTAGAACAACCTCTGGAACAGGTTACCTGCAAGATGATGATGCTGCTGCGGCTATTGTTTATGCTGCGGATAACGGCTGTAATGTGATTAACATGAGCTGGGGGGATCCAAATTATTCCCCTATTATTTCAGATGCCTGTGAATATGCTTTTGCCAAAGGTGTAACCCTTATTGCTTCTGCCGGAAACGATGCTACAGATGTTCTTAGCTATCCTGCCAAACTTTCCTGTGTAATCTCGGTGGGGTCTGTTAATAAGGCAAAGCAATTATCCGGATTCTCCAGTTATGGAGTAGATCTGGATTTGGTGGCTGTAGGAGAGCAGGTATTATCCACTTACAAGCTGGAAGGAGAGGAGCAATATTTTGTGCAAAACGGAACCTCCATGAGTTCTCCCTATGTAGCTGGTAGTGCAGCTTTACTGCTTTCTTTACAGCCTGGGCTATCCCCCCAGGAAGTAAGGGCAAGATTACTAAGCTCCACAGACGATCTGGATCCCCCCGGATTTGATATTAAGACTGGACACGGGCTATTGAACACGAAGAAGCTTCTGGAAAATCTTAATCCGCCTTATGTAGAGATAACCAGCCCACTCGATCAAATGGGTGTTTCTACTACTGTGCCTATTATTGGTTCTGTTTACGGAGAAGATTTCTTCCGCTACACTTTGTGTTTCTCCAATCTTAGCGATCCCACAATTGTAGGCTGGTACGACGTATCCACTCACACTTTACAGCCAACGATGCACACCACGGAAGTGCATAATGGCGAACTTGGTGTTTTTTACATTCCTCCCGGCTTCCCGGAGGGGATATACTTAATCCGTTTGCAATTTGAGAAAAGACACAATAACATTTTGAAGTATAACTATTACCGCACCATAGTGGTGGATCGTAGTGCTCCCGAATTAATTGCACCCAGCCTCTACGGATTCCAACGTTATGAAAAGCAGAATCTTCGCTATTACATTTCGGCAAAGTTCAACGAAAAAGTAAACAGCCAGCTAATGATAACGGATGTTTATGGTGGTTTACACACAGTTTATTCTTCCATTCAGGATAGCTTGCAGATTTGGGCAATACCATCATCCGTTCCTCAAGGGCAGATTTCCATCCAGATTAAAGCTACCAATTCTGCCAATCTAACCGTTACAAGCCAAATGTATCAGGATTTTATGAATATTGCCTATAGCGTTATACCTTCTTTTGGTTACACTATGGCAGATATTGGCACAACGCGGCGACCGCTGAATCGAATGAAGGATTTTAACGGGAATGGCATTCAGGAATACATTGCCATGGAAATGCCTAAAAGCGGCTATGGGACTGTAAAAGTATATGAGCCGCATGTTGGCGGACACGTGGAAACCCATTCCTTTGATTCTGCATTCTGGCCCCTGGATTTTGCCAATACTAATAACTCTGGCGATGAATTGCTGTTTTTAAATGGTGATACTGTGTATCTATGGGAAACAGGGCTTGTTGATACCTATCCAAATCCCAATCTGGCAATCTGGAGCGATACAGGTATCTCGGGCGGCTTGATGGCAGATTATGATAGTGATGGATTGAACGAAATATTGGTGGTAAAAAACCTGTCCAACGAACGTGTGATTCAAGCCTACAAACGCAATGCCAATGGTGCTTTGGTGGAAAAGCATAAGCTTAGCAATCCCACTCCCACCAATCTTCGCAACAATTTTGTTCCCACCGTGCTTGTGGATAATCTGGATGGTGACGCCACGAAAGATGTCCTATGTGCGGATACAGATGGAGATGTTTTGGTTTACGAGATTGTGAATGCCAATGTAAGTGAACTCCGTTGGACAACCAGGCTTCCCGTGGGAAACGTTTATCAATTAGCCATAGGTGATTTTGATGGAAACGGCAACAAGGATTTTTTCGTGGGGGGATATAATAGCAATTCTGTAAACCCCAATTTAAGCTTTTGGTATTTCGAAGCTTTCACCCGTGCAGCAAACAATATCTATACCAGTATGGGCAGCATAATGTTCAATGATGTTATATCACAAAACTCCATCACTGCAAAAGATTTGGATAATGATGGCAAGGACGAGGTAATCCTTGCTCTGGCTCCCAACCTCTATATCTTAAAGCTTCAGGATGGCAAGTTTACTCCCAGTTTTCATGGTGAAAGTTTCAGCAATTACCAGGTAAGCACCTGGACTGATACGGCAGGAACAGTGCGTATCCTGGCTAATGTGAAAGCTGGAGCAGATAGCAGCAGGGCTGTTCAGTGGAGTCCCCAAGCACCTTTTACAGGTCCCAATACCCCTGCCAATGTAACTGTAAAACCCCTAAACGAAAGCAGTATTAGAATCTCGTGGATAACAACAGGTGCACCTGCATACAGAGTTTACCGAAAAGACGACGAGGATTTGATAACCTACTTCGATGTGCAAGATATTACCACCTTCACAGATGTAAATGTAAGCTCTGGGCGCATCTATAACTATGCAGTTTCTGCACTGGATCCTACTTTTACCCCAGAAGAAAGTATACCCAGCTTGTGGAGCAGCGGAATTCCAATGCCTGTTCCCACGGTAGAAAACATAGAGATTGTGGGAATTAGAGAAATACGGGTAACCTTTAATCAAGCCATGCCACCTGATTTCATTAATCCGGGATACTATTTTCTTAGCGACGGCATGGGAATACCGCTATCTGCTAATAGTGTTTATTCGCATTGGGGTATTCAGCTACGCTTTAGGGAAACCTTTCCCGTGGTGGACAGCCTGTTTTTAGAGCTACGCAATTTAACCGGTGGTACCGGAGTGGATTTTCTGCAGAATCGCTTTGGCTTTGCCTATGAAGAAGATATCTCTGCTCCTCAGATAGAAACGGTTACGGTGCTCGATTCCAAACAGGGTATTGTAATTAAATACAGTGAAGAACTTGCTTCAGCTCCGGTTAGTTATCTACCAAATTTTGTGCTTACCTGCCCGGATAATGATCCTGATAACAACGTGGTTTCGGCAATTTTGACAGCTGATATTATCACAATTAACTTTGCTGAAACGCTAAAACACACAAACGGTGCATATTATATTGAAACTGAAAACCTTACAGACTTGGCTGGTAATATGATATCTCCTCAGCATAAGCTTGTAAGATTCAATCTGGCGAGTGTAGCAAAACTGAAGGATGTAAATGTGTTCCCTAATCCGGTAACCCATAAGCATACTCAGGAAGCGATATTTACAAACTTCCCTACTGGAAAAGATGGCAATATAGCCATTTATAACAGTGCTGGCAATCTGGTGTTCAAATCTGCCATTGGTCCTTTTAATGCGGTAAGCAATAATGTTACGTGGACGTGGAACCTGAAAAACAACGACCGAAGACCTGTTTCATCCGGAGTATATTTCTATGTGATAGAAATGGGTGGAGATATCGAACGAGGAAAACTGGCAGTGATTAAATAGGCGAACAGCTAATGATAAGCCTTTTATCTACACCAAAGCTTAGTTTGCTGCTCACGATTATCTTTTTGGCGTTTAATGTTTTGGATGGGCATTCCACCTATCTGGTATTGAAGCCAAACCACTATAGGCGCGAGAAGAATCCGGTAGCCAGATGGGTTTTCACCTGGTTGGGCATTCCAAGAGGTATCATTATATTCAAAACCGTGCTGATGTCTGTGCTTATTATTGCTATTGGCTATTATGCAGCCTGGGATCCTTTTGTCCTGAATATCACCATGACTTTAGCGGATGTAATGTTCATTCTGGTGGTTTTGCATAACTACCGGATAGCACGAAAATACTGCTGAAACTTCCCCCCTCAAAGAACCAATGAAGGCGGAGGATCGGAATCCTCCGCTACGCTGGGAGAAACCCGAAATCTACAAATCAAACCCTTCGATCTTCATATCTGGTTTCACCTTTCCACTTTTCCACCTTTTCACTGGATTCCGGATCAAGTCCGGAAAGACAAGCCAGTTTCACCCTTCCACTTTTCCACCTTTCTAACCAATACCGGCATTGCAAATACCGGTAAACAACAGGATGCAATCCTATGTTTCGCTGTAAAACCCCGAAAACTACAAATCAAACCCTTCAATAATCAAACCCAGTTTCACCTTTCCACTTTTC
>JAQVMI010000173.1 GCA_028703735.1 Candidatus Cloacimonadota bacterium
CTATGGTTTGGGGATCGCGCATTTCACCCACAACAATAATATCCGGATCCTGACGCAGAGCTTCGATGGCACCTGCCTCGAAGCTTTGCACATCTATGCCCACTTCCCTGTGCCTAACCAGGCTTGCCTTGGAAGCATGCACGTATTCGATGGGATGACCAATGATTACAATATGGCTGGCGTTTTCCCGGTTGTTCATATCAATAATGGCATCTAAGGTAGTGGATTTTCCGCTTCCGGTAATGCCAGTGATAAGAACCAAACCTGTTTTCTCGAATTTTAGGTTCATCCTTTGAGCTACAGGAGCTGGTACCCCCAAGCCGTCCATGGTATATAGTTTATCATTTATACGTCTGAAATTAGTGGCTAAAAAACCTCGATCAAAATAAGTAGAGCCACGAAAACGGGCATCCCCTTCATCCGGATCACGTATCAGTTCAATTTCCGGTTGATTCTTCTGGGTAGGCGATAAAACGGGGGTTACAGGGTCCAAGGCAAAAGCTAAAGAAAAATCCACGCTCTTCATGCGGAATAATAGCTTCCTCTGCGAAGGGCTTAACCAGCTTAGCACCAGGGCAGCCGCTTCAATGTGATTGTATGTACCCAGGGATTCAACAGGCTTCTTAACCCCAAATATCCGCATCCAGATGTTTCCCTTGCATCCCGGAGCTCCAAAATCTATATCAGAAGCCCCTAATTCCCTTGTTTTAAGCAACCAACTCTTTAGGGTGCTCCTACATTCAGCTTCTCTTTCAGGATGCTCCATCAACCAGCGTTCAATAACCTCGCATTGCTCTGCTCCTGTATAATTCTGCGGTATGGCTGCCTGTAATTCAGCTATAAAACTTAAGCTCATTTATGCTCCTTGGGGGTGAAAGGGTGGAAAGGTGAAAAGGTGGGAAGGTGGAAAGGTGGAAAGGTGGAAAGGTGAAACACGCTTTGAAGATTGAGTGAAAGGTGATTTGTCGTTCCTGCGGAGGCAGGAATCCAGCCCTGAATGAACCCCATCGGGGTGACACAGTAATGCATAGATAGGCAACAAGTTTTTTTTACCATCGAGATCAATCGACAATTCTAGTGTCACGTCAAGCTTGATATGGGGTGGCAAATTCCGATTTGCCACAGCCGAATTGGAATTCGGCTTCCCTCTTGCGCCGCCACACACTTGACAAGACACTAACGATTCTATCTTCAAAGCGTGTTTCACCTTTTCACCACCGAGATCACCGCAAGCACAAAAAGGGAAGGACATCTCAAGCACACCAATCTTCAAAGCGTGTTTCACCTTTCCACCTTTTCACCTTTACACCTTACCATCTCATCCTGCCGGCTTTTCTGTATGAAATCCACTATACAAACCAATTCGGTAAATTGAGCGTCGCCATTTCATATACATGCACTGTATCAGGTTTATCATATAACGATAAGTTAGCATTTCGTCATTATAGGTAAAGAATTCCTTAATCTTTTTGCTTTTAAAATGGCGCAAAATAACGTCGCTTTGAGCTACAAGATTGGTAAAGGTAGCATTGAAATTCATAAAAGATTCTTCTCCCCAAACGTCACCTTCCTTAAGTGTTTCCACCATTGCTCCGTTATAATAAACATTCAGGCGACCGCTTTCTACAAAAATCAAGGGTCCATGTTCATCATCCAGATCAATCGTATCACCGAATTTGTATTCCATCACTGTGCCCATATTTTTAAAATCTGCTGCTTGCTCCATTGTAAAGCCCCTCAGCAGCAACAGTTCACTTTGTTTTTCAGTGGTAAATTCTACTGCACCGGAGGCACTTTCTCCCAAATCAGCAGAATGTTTTAGCCCTGATTCAACAACTTTTAACAGTTCTTCGGCTTGAATCGGTTTGGTTAAATAGTGATATGCACCTGTGCGGATAGCTTTTATTGCCACATCTATGCTGGAATATCCGGTGGTTACAATAATCACCGCCAAAGGCTGTATTTCCTTTAGCTTAACAATCAAATCCAGCCCACCCATACGAGGCATATAAACATCTATCAAATACAGATCGAATTGCTCGTAAGCCACCTTTTCCAGGGCATCCAAGCCATCCACTGCCACGGTTACTTCATAGCCTACTTCTTGTAAAAATTCACTGATGATGTCGCGAATGTTTTGTTCGTCGTCCACCACCATTATTTTTCGGGGGTTCATGAATCCTCCTTGAACGTCCCATCTTCCCGGTTATTATCATGCTTGCTTTGTTCCATTTGGTCTGTATTAAATGGCGTTTTCACGGCTTCTTCTTTCTCGGGTATAGGGCAAGTGTATTGCGTAAAATCTCTCTTGTTATAGTAGTTTAAAAGTGGGCTCAATTTCATCGGGTGTAAACGCTGCAAGATAAGGCTTATCTTATTCACAGCCTCCATAATCTCGTTATTGGACTTATGCAAACCTTCGTTCTGATACTGATTGGCATAGCGTTTTACCCTACCCAGGGACAAGGTTATCACACACAAGGGAGTGTTTATGTCATGATCCATTCCTGCTACATCTTTTAGGATGGGCAATAGATCATCCAGTTGTTTCTGGGTTTGGAAGCATTCGTTCAACTTAGCTAAGTTGGCGGTAAGCTCTTTTTCCAAATTCCTTTGGTAGGCAAGCTGATCGGATAGGTAATTCGCTATCATCGCTACTCCACAAAACAAACCTGTATAGGATAGGATATATACCGTGGAGCCTGCTGCATCCAAATTTGAAGATTCTGTGGGTGTCATAATACCGTTTTGATATAGCAGAATAAGGGTTAGCAGTGAAACGCTACCGGTTAACCCTGCCAATAAACCGCCATTCTGTCTTATGGTTAAGGCAGCAGTAATTACTCCAATAAGATACACCCAAACAAAGAAGCTGTTCAGCCCTCCGGTTAGATGCACAACAATTGTGGCAAATACTATATCCAGAATCACCTGAAACGCCACCACCCACTGATTAGGTGCGTGTGATTGCACTTGGAACAGCAGATTCAAAGCAACGATACCACCAAACACAGCAAAAAATATTATGTTTTGGGCAATTGTATCGCTGAAGCTGATATGCAGCAATCCAATCGAAAATAGCACCACCACCATAAACCAGCGGATCATTGCCCACAAGTTGAGTAGCTTCAATTTCTCATTATCCATCTTAAGCCTCCAGGATTAATCTCTTATATAGCTTATTGTTGCGGGATTGATAACTTGGGCTACGTAGGTAGCTATTTCCGCATCTGTCAAGGTTCTGGGTACTAAGCCCGCCTGATCCATCATCCCATACATATAATGGAACGTGTCTCCGGATTGGGATGCGCCATAATACTCTCTGCCAAGGTAAAAGCCTTTGTTTTGAATTGCTGAAGGCTTGTACCAGGGATAAAGGATATTTTGTGAGGTACCCTTCAAAACACCATCAATATAACCCTTCACCTGCCCCTTGTTATAGGTTAAAGCAAAATGATGCCAGGGATCTTTGTTATGTGGCCATTTTGCATCGGGAGTATGCGGAGCGGTAACCTGAACGGTAACCCCATCCACTGTTGTGGCAGTAAAATAGATAGTGTTGTTCAGCAGCCAGATTGCTCCTGTTGGTTTTCGGCGTACATTTCCCCAGCCCAAACCTGAAACGGCAGGGTCATCAGGATCGGGGGGCAGCCATTGCAGAGTAGCAGCAGTTCTACCTTTGTTTATTTTGGCAAAAGCCATTAGAGTAAAATTTGATGCCACCACCATAGTTTCGTTGCCCTCGTGCCAGATAACACCATCTATGGCACCACCGCTTGCCTCTCCAAAACTTGCTGCCTTCCAGCCATCCACCCCTGTCCCATGGGGGCGGGTGTCCACATTTCCAGAAAAGTTCGCATCATTCTCGTTATCAGATGTGTCAATTACCTCATTCCATTGCCAACTGGGGTTGAATGCAGGTTGGTTCATTTCCAGATAGATGCAATAATCCATTGCCAAGAGGGCTACAATGGGGAAACTAAAAGCTATCTCTGCCCGGTAGTGAGTAGTTTTACCCATCATGCTACCATTCACATAGCTTACAGCGCGATAGCTGTTAGTTGTCCCTCCCACAAAAGAGTATTTTATGCTATCAATTTTACAGTTTTGAATGTTGAAATTAGTGTAATAATCGTTCCATATCATCAGAGCTTCATCACCTGCCATCTGTCCATAAGCAATAGAATTTTGGACTGCTGTTCTAAGCGCATAGTCCGAAACGCTTTCCGCCTGTTTGCTTAGCATGTTGCGGCTGATAATATTGGGTAGGGACAGGATGTTTCTTTGCATAGTGGTCATAATCCCTGCATAGAGGCTTGCCATTAACACCGTTACCAATAACATTGCGCGTCCCATTTTGTCTCCTTATGCCCCTTGCATATAGGCATTCATAAAGTAACACTTAAACTGCAGCTTCGTAATTATGGGTTTGCCACCGCTGCGGGGAGGATTTCTAAAAAAGGAGATCCGCACTTCTGCTGACCTTGCAGCAGATGCAGTAGTTGTCAAAACATCAGTTTTTGTATAGTAACGAAACTTTAGCTCATTAATCCAGAATAAATATCCCAAGTCTGTTAAGGGAACTCCGTTTTGCCTTATCACCACTGCAGTTCCATAAGGGCTGGGGACGCTGGATAGTTTTATAGACAATGTTTTTTTGGACCCACTTATCGTGTCATTCTGAAAATCCCAATAAGTGGAAAATACAAGCGAATCCTGGGTAGCAAATTTTATGGCTGTTGTAGGGGAAAGCCCTACTCCTGCCAAGGCAATAACACTATTCAGCTTGGTAGCTGTCTGATCCATAACGTCTATCATATTCATAGTGTACAGCGATCTATC
This sequence comes from Candidatus Cloacimonadota bacterium, assembly GCA_028703735.1. Taxonomy (GTDB): domain Bacteria; phylum Cloacimonadota; class Cloacimonadia; order Cloacimonadales; family Cloacimonadaceae; genus Cloacimonas. The sequence goes on from JAQVMI010000173.1 coordinate 4,843, forward strand.
CACAGCTTCATGCATCTGATATTGAAAGGTCATCATCATCAGCACTAACATGCTGCCGATAATAGCGGCACCGATGAGATCAATTATGAAGCCCATTACAAATTCAGATGGGTTTTGGTGTAAACCCGTTGCAGGGTTACGGGAACTTTCAAGCCGGCAGTAG
>JAQVMI010000174.1 GCA_028703735.1 Candidatus Cloacimonadota bacterium
TAAAAGCGTCAACCTTTTTTGTCTTATTATATGCCTAATAGCTTTGATTGTAATTGTAAACGATTTTGAGATAACACGATTGAATGATTACACACTATTAACATGTTGCACTTTCAGCGTTTAACCCTCCCGATTTGCAACATGTAACTGCCTTACTGCTTCCCTGCCCGTCGCAAGAGAGCCAAGCCGGAGTTCATCGGGGGTTCATCGGGCTTTTGCCCGTTCAACCCCCGATGAACCCCACTTCGGAACTGCTTCGACAAGCAAGTAAGGTAAAAGGACTTATAAACACATACCTGCTAATTACACGGTATATAATGCTATACGAAACGATCATGACAGAATTTAGGATCCGCAGCCCTCCTACATTCCTGAGACTCGGAACATTGATTACCAAATTTTGAATAATTGTTTATGCATTATCTACTTCTCTGTGTTGCTTATGTAAAGCCTTACTGAAATAAAGGAGATTAATAGTACCTGAAAAACATTGGCTATGGAGAACGATATTATTAATGCCACGTAAACCGCTGATTTGACCACAAATAGAGTAATGCAATAATTTAAAAACAACAGCACTATCGTAATGTAGTATACATATACAAGGGAAGGTAAATATCCCTTCTCTTTGTATTTTTGGAACACCCTTCCTAATGGATTTGAATATACAATAACAAATATTACCGCTAAAAACCCAACCATTGTTACCGAAAATGCCGATACAATGCTGGCAATTGTATCGGCTTCCATTGCCAAAGAAGCACATGTATTGAAACAATTAATGATAATTAGATATGAGATTGATCCAATACTCGATGTCAGCAGTAGGCTCAACCAGGGGATGTTTTTCTCGTATGCTATCATTGATAAACTCTCTTGTTTTATCTAAAAACCTCTGATTAGTAGTTGCTTTCAAATTGATCTCTAAAGCAACTCGGTGGTCAACATCCTTTGTTACGTATTCCTGAAGCTTTGACGTCCCTTCAAGTACCATAGTATCCATTAAGTCATTAGCTGCTGCACGTCCTTGAAACTTAAACTGGTCAATTACGTCACCACCTTCTATGAGCTTTTCATGTAAAAAGATAGCAAGATCTTTTTGGTTTCTTTTCTTTTCTGGAATAAACGTTATAGAAACTCTATCTGTATCCTTTAATAACGCCTTTTTGGGGTCAAGAAAAATACCTAATGCTTTAGCTAGAGAATTGCTTACAGGAAATTCAACAGTTGTTGCTCCTATATGTGCCATTTTCTTGAATTTTTCCACGGATGTTGTGCTTTCTATCGAGACTATTTTAAACTCACAATTCGCGTTTATCAGCCTCAGAAACCTATCCATATACATTGTAAGGTAAGTACTGCGTGGACCATGCATCGTGTATGCGACAGCTAATGTAGCCTCACCTATATAAACAAATGAAGCAAAGCCTATTTTCTCATCAGAGTTCAATTTGGCTACAATATCACCTGTTTCGAAGTTAGCTATATTGAAAGATTTAATTATCTCATCATCTTTTGTTACAAGAAGTATAAACACATTTTCTTTTACATGAAGGAGTGCCATATACTCGGAGAAAATCGTAAATATCTCATTTATGCGATTGCTCTTCTCTGTGTCTTTATCATTCTGTGGTGTCTTGACATAATCACTGAAGCTCTTTAGAGCATGGAACAAATTGCAATAATACTGCTTCTCTGGTTGTGCCATAGACTGTAAGTAGTAGTTAAAGAAAGTCAATTTGTGTTTAGGCATATTTACTCCAAATTAATGCTATATAACATATTCATTTAATACAAAAGCATAAACGATCGCCTTTATGTCAAGCAGTTTTTTCAAAACCATCTCTGTAAATGACCAAATTGTATCTTACTGCTAAATCACAGGCACTAATTAAGAATATTGTTATGTGATGGAAAACGTCACCCTGCTGCCACCTATTCTTTGCTTGATTAAGTTCATTTCACTGGTTCAGTTAAAATATGATACTTCCGTTTAAATTCATTATTTTGCAGAGTTTGAACTTAGTTATTACTCATATTATCATATATTTCGTTTGCTCATTTGCTTTCAATGTGCTTAATATTGCTTACCTATTCTTAACTAACTCTTTCTGATAAAAGGCATTATGGACTACAACTACCATGGTATCTGTCCAATCTCTTTATAAACATCCATATAACATCTACCTATATACTCCAATGTGATGTCTGTGTGATTCCTGTTTGCACACAGGAAATACATAGCGGATATCCCGTTACGACACGGGATCATTTTGGGGTGGACTAAAGTATATTAGAAATTTGTGTTTAGGGGGTGTTGGACGTGGCTTAGGGTGGTGAGGTGTAGAAAAGAAATTTTTGGGAATGGCAAAATAAATGGGTGTAAAACAGCAAATTCGGGGAAGAATGCAGCATTAGGAGTTGTAGAGAGTTAGACGTTAGATGTTAAACGTTAAACGTTAGACGTTAGACGTTAAACGTTAGACGTTAGACGTTAGAAGTTAGAAGTTAGGGGCTGGATACAAGCCTTTGAGACCTTGTGAAAACTAAATCCTGAGTGGTAAAAAGTCTCATCGGGACAGTATATCGTTAGCGGGACATTTGATTAACTGCAGATTATATCACTCGTTATGAAAGAGAGCTGAAACAATGTCTAATGGCATGTCCAGCTTGGGGTATACCTGGTTATTTTTGCCTTGACAGATTTTCTTTTGTTGCAAGTAGTTCCCTGCAATAGTAATATCAATAATTTGATAAGGAGATACCCATGCATAGCTTAAGAACAATTTCATTAACGGTGGCTATATTGTGCTTTATCTGTCTTAGTTTTGCGCAAGTAACCGGTTTTAAAACACCAGAAGAAATGGCGATACATAGAAAATGAGGAAGTTACATTTGTAACACCCGAAGCCCCTTATCCCTTTGTTGATGGTGAAGATGCTGCTTTCAGTTGGGGTCCTTTTGTGCCAATGGACTCCGAAGTTTTTAACCAAGCATTCCTAAAACTGGATGACTATATAACAGATTTACGCGATTTCCTGCATTCCAAATACAAGATTGAGCAAACATGGTTAATGGGATTTTCTCAAGGAGCATACAACGGATATATTTTAGCCCTTAAGAATCCGGATGATTTCGACGGATTAATTGCTTGCGGGGGTGGGCTTGTAACCGATGTTCTTACACCTAAGGATTATAAAAAAGCCAAAGACATGAAGATTATCATCAGCCATGGCACAAGTGATAAAGTAGTTGCCTATGAAGAAGCCTCCAAAGCCTATACCATTCTGGATAAGGCAGGGTTTAAGAATTTACGCCTCGATCAGTTTGAAGGTGCACACACAGTATCTCCAAATGCATTTAAATTATTCCTGGATTGGATAAAATAGATAATTCATTAAGGCTTCCTTCCGGGAGACACCACAATAGCTTGAGATTTCAAACTTGATTTGGGATCAAATCGTTCTACCGATGGTAAGTATGCCTGTTAGTACAGTGGTGTTTCATATTTCTGGATGTGCTTTAAACAGAAAACCTCGCAATACGAGGCTTTCCAATTGATATCAGGCTAAGCGGTTAACTTACTTCACCATAACCATTTTCTTGGTTTGGTTCATAGTGGCATAGCTTAGTTTGTGGAAATAAATTCCCTTTGCACAAACGTTATACTCACACTGCCACATGAGTCCTCTGAGCCGCCAAGATAGAGAATAATAAACTAAACCAGAAATGGCTCAGATGACTCCTGTTTAAATCGGTTTGTGGTGAGGGATAACTGAATAATTGCTTGACTTCCAAAGCATAGATACATTTCATGTATTTAGCATCAATGAACAAAAAAAGGAAGTAAGATTAGTCATGAGATTCAAACTGCTTGTTTTGCTCTTATTGTTACTTATAGCTATATCGCTTAGCTCCTGTAAGGATGAACCTGATAATGATATTCCGCAAGTGCCAACCTGGATTACCATACCGGAGTATGACTTTCCTGTTTACATTGCCAAACGTGGTGGAGTAGTAACCACCAGCCTTGAAACCTTTGACGTTACAGGATTTTTGGAAGTAGGCGATTCAACTGCTTATGGTGATACTCTGGAATGGAAATTTATTCCTTATAACGGCAGGCTGCCATGAAATTTATAGCTATCTTGTTGTTTGTTATAAGTATCGGTATATGTTATGGAGATGATTTCCCAGCCGATGTGCCAACCGAGATATTCGGTTTGGTGATTACTTCCTCCATAAACTTGAATATCCGCCACGATATAGACATAAACCATCCTGCCATCACGGCATTACCGCATTATAACTATCTTGTGGAGCCCATTGCCATCGGCTTATCTGGAACGGGACTGGCGGATATTGTAGTCGCGAATAACTTAGTTTATCCCTTCGTATCTGCTTATTACGGAAGTGCCTGGCACAAGGCAAACCCCTACATAGAGCTACCTTTTGATGATATGTTTTTGGAGCAGGTGGATTTTGAAGCCGGATCTGAAGTAATCCTGTTAGTGTGCCGAAATGATCCCTTTATGCAGGTGATTTTTGAAAGCTTCACCGCTGTTTACGATGAAGCGGTACCGAATACAGTAACTGTTAGCTGGACAACTGCCTCCGAAACAGGGCTTAGCAGTTTCAGGCTATTTTTCGGCACAAGTAACAATCCCGATCAGTCAGCATATATTCAATTAGTTCCAGCCACCAACACAGTTCAACCCCATACCTATACCTTTGTTGCCAATGGCATCTCAACTGGTTATACCTATTACTATTGGCTGAAGCTGATGGATAACCTTAACCAGGGCTATTACTATGGTCCCGTTTCAGTAGCGGTTGGGCCGCCATATGTTCCACAAAACAAAGTTTACAGCGTAGTTCCCAATCCCTGCGATAACGAGTTTTGGTGCGCCTTTGGACTTCAGGATAGTTCCCTGGTTAGCATTGTGCTCTTGGATGCCAATAACAATGTG
>JAQVMI010000175.1 GCA_028703735.1 Candidatus Cloacimonadota bacterium
GCAGAGCTATCCAAGACCATGGCTGGGGTATTTTATGGCGATATTTCTGTAAATGACGAGTATCTTCTAATCTCCAATTACTTCGATGGAGCCTGGGATATTTACTTCGACGAAAATCCCTTGAGTAATCTAAGCTTTCAGGATGCTGCTCCGGCACAAGAGTTTACTCGAGACCAAAGGCTTTTAGACAAAATTGATCTTACCCGTTTGGATTACTTTGGTAAAAGAACAAAGGTTATAAAGCACAATGTTAAATCTGTGCGCACGCAGGATCCCAGACGTCCCGCTTTAGGGTTAGATAATTACAGCATGGCAGACACTTTGCGAATTCCTCGTGATTTCCCTTGGGATAATCGTCCCGATTCCATATCTGTAATCCCCACTCCCAAGCCATATCGCACAAAATTTGCGCTGGAATACCTTTGGGGTGGCATGGCATACTCTTCCTCTGTGGGAACAGTGGGAAATATTGAGTTGGGTTTAAGTGACTTAATGGGAAATCATGGAATTGGCATAAGTTTAGGGGTTTCTGGCAAATTGGAGCAATCTAATGCACTGCTATCTTACACTTATCTGAAACACCGTACTGATTATGGTATAGGTATTTATAACTTTTACGATGAAACAATATACCGTTATGTTTTACCAGGGCAGGATGAGTATGAAAGATTGCGGGAGCAAGAATCCGGGGTTTATTTTATGGCTCGCTACCCCTTTAGCCGCTATTTGAGGTTGGAATTCGACGGCAGATTTTACAAAGCCATGCAGGCTTGGGATTATCTTTATGCCCAGGATGTGGAAGAGGAAGATTGGACAGAAGATCTCAGCAAGAGTTACGATACGGTTTTTGCACCCGGGATAAGCTTGGTGCACGATAATTCCTTATCTGGGTCCACAGGTCCCTTGTTAGGCTGGCGAGCTATTTATCATATCCGCAAGAGCTTTGCCCAAAAAGAAAACGAGTATCTTACAAACTATCTGGATATAAGAAGTTACACTTTATTTAACCAGCGTTATAGCGTAGCTTTAAGATTAAATGGCGGAATTAGCACAGGCAAGAATCCGGATAAGTTCAATTTAAGTGGCTACTATGGTGTAAGAGCTTTGGACGAAGATCTGGTGGGTGAAAAAAAACTGCTTACCAGTATGGAACTTCGCTTTCCCTTTTTTGATTACATCGCCATGGCATTCCCGATTCCTTTAGTTTTGGGCAGCATCCGGGGAAGTGCTTTTGCAGATGTGGGAGCTGTTTGGGATAATACGGAAACCTTCCGTGGCTCTCGCGAGGGAGTATTAGAAAAGGTGAAATTTGGCTACGGTTTTGGACCACGGATGAATCTGGGCTACTTTGTAATGAAACTGGATGTTGCCTGGCTAAGCGATCTATCCAAGATTTCCAAACCTCAATACTACCTAAGCCTGACCAGTGATTTTTAAAAATATGACAAAATAATAAAAAAGAAAAAGTGGATGGCGGCTGAAAGCTGAATAAACACACTTTGCAGCCTGTATTCCACCTTAAGGAGATCCCATGAAAATTGATGTTATCCGCAAGCTTCCGGATCATCTGGATACCCTGATTTTAATGCAGGAAGAAAATGCTGAAGTGCAAGCCATAGAATATCTTCCGGCAGAATTGCTAAGCCCTCTGGAACATTTCATCAAGGGTGAAGAGTTTAATTTTGGATATGGAAAAATAAAAAGCTTTATTCACGTATCCGGAAAACACAAGCAAAATGTAATTCTGCTTGGTGCAGGAAATAAGGATCTGCTAACTACAGATAAGCTAAGAAATTTGTTCGCTTTATCTATTCGCACAGCAGTGAAGCTATGTGCCAAACACATATATCTTTTCCCTGGTTTTACCAGTCCCGTTAACGACGTTGCTTTTGGGCATGTGCTAACTGAGGCAGCTCTGCTGGTAACCTATCGTTTCGATAAATACCTTAGCAGTCCCAAAATTACGACCTGCACAGAATCGCTACATTATGTTTTAAATACAAAAAACACACGCCATCTTAATCGTGGTATTTTGGAAGGCAGAATCTATGCCGAAGCCACAATTCTGGCAAGAGACATGGTGAATGAACCGGCTAATGTTTTAACCCCCGAATCTCTTGCAGAAGCTGCAAAACGCGCAGCCTTGCAACACGGTTTTACCATAGAAATTCATAATTCCGATAAGCTGAAAAGAATGAAAATGGATGCTTTTTTAGCAGTGGGTCGTGGCTCTGTGCGTGAACCCCGATTAATAATTATGCGCTATAATGGTAATCCTGATAAGAAGCAGGAGTTGATTGCCCTGGTAGGCAAAGGATTAACCTATGATAGCGGTGGCTATTGCATCAAAACCCCTCAGGGCATGGTTAATATGAAAAATGATATGGGTGGAGCTGCTGCGGTAATCGGAGCCATGTGCGCCATCTCATCCATGAAAATGAAAGTGAATGTGGTGGCAATAGTTGCTGCCTGCGAAAACATGATCTCTGGAGACGCATATAGGACAGGTGATATTCTTACCTCGATGTCCGGTAAAACCATAGAAGTTATCAATACAGATGCAGAGGGACGCCTTACCTTGTGCGATGCTATTCACTATGCCATAGAAAAGGAACACGCCGATAAGATTTTGGATATTGCCACCTTAACCGGAGCAGCAGTTGCAGCTTTGGGTACGCAGTTTTCGGCAGTTGTAACCAATAATGAAGCCTGGATGGAACAACTGAAAGCTGCTTCAGCCTTTACGGGTGAACTTGTTTGGCAGCTTCCAGCTCATGACGATTATAAGGAACTAATTAAATCTGAGATCGCAGATCTCAAAAACGTTGGTGGTCCTTTGGCTGGGGCTATCACAGCGGGATTATTCCTGCGGGAATTCGTGCAGGATAAGCCCTGGCTGCATATAGACATTGCCGGCACTGCACTAAAAGAAAAAGAATCGGGGATTAATGGCTTTGGGGCTACAGGTGTAGGAGTAAGGTTATTAACAGCTCTGGTAAAAAGTATGGAGTAGGTATATGCGAAGATCACTCACGTTGTTCTTAAGCCTCGGCATTACCCTCTTTTTTGTCAGTTTCATTTGGCAACTGGCAGAAGGAGAGCTGGTGGTATTTTTGGGCAGAGTGTTATATTCCTTTACTAACCGCAGTTTTATCGAGGTAGAAACCCTGGATTCTGCAGGGGTTCCCATGCGTTATTATCCAAAGATTGGGGTGTTCTATGATCCCAAGCTTATTGCAGATGAAGCTTCCAGGATGTATAATACCAGAATTGCCGTTGGAAGACAAGAACGCTTTGAATTGCTTAGCAATTGGTTAATCCAACACATGGATGCTAATGGTTTAGTTTCCAGATACTCACCGCGGGACGTTGTGGATAATGGTGGGATTTTGGAATATTTGGACGAAAACGAACTGGTGCCACAACAGGATAATTTTACTAAAGCAGACCTTACAAAACCTTGGTATAGTACACCAGCACAAACTGCGACCATGGTGGCACTTGCCAAACGTGCGGGACAAACCCGCGATACAGAAATTTTAGCTAAGGCAAGGAATATTCTACATCAATTGGGAGATACCGATACAGGAAGGCTAAGCCGACTGGAAGCAGATAGCACTTTGTGGCTTAGCAGCAACCCCGGTTACTCCCTGTCTGGAATGCTGCATAGTTTGCTGGATTTAGAGGAATACGCTTCTCTGGTTAAAGATCCTTATGCCATGGAATTGCTCCAAAGGGGAACCAGAGCTCTACAAGTTCAGCTTCCATATCAGGAAAAATCTGGTTACCTGCACGATGAATACTTATATTTAGGTATTCGGGCAGGACACAGCTACTTAACTTCCCTGCTGGTAGAGCTTAATGCTAAATTACCGGGATACCCTTTTAACAGTGCTATTCAGCGTTATGATACGGCAGATAGAGCTTTTATCTTTAAACAACTTATGGTTAGACCCAGTTTGGGTAGATTCAGCAGTTTCTTTATTACTTGGTTTCTGCTTTTTGGGATAGCTTATTGTTCCTTAAGGGTACCCAAAAAGAAGCGGATCAGGAAATCCGGAACGTAAGTAAGCTTTGCTTGACGCAGACCTTCCAAGCCTAAATCCTGTTCGCGGTTTATGAATTTATAGCGATTCTGCAGGTAGCGGGCGGTTTCCCAGTTTACTAATTGGGCTGCGCCTTTCTTATCCGGATCGAACTTCTCAAAATGTTCCGATACCATGTTTTCGGTTTGCTGCGAAAAGATAGAGTAACCCGCAATCCTATTGTGTAAGCAGATTATAATACCTTCCACGGGTAGTACATCCCACATCTCAAGAGTGTTTTCGATGGCTTTCATCTCTGTCATCAGATAAATGCCTTCGGCACCACGATCACGACGCCATTTATGGGTAAAGTTTAACAGTACCTCGTGTTTTTCTTTGGTGATAGGTAGCACCGCATAATCCGGATAGCTTCGGATAAACTGCGATACGAGGTTTTTCTTCTTGGCAAGTTTTTTACCGGAGAGATTCACCAGTTTCTCTATATCGTATACATAATCTGCCCAAGAGCGATCATCCTTGATGTTGAATAAGTTATTTATCTCCGGATGTTCTGCCAGGTAAGTTTCGGGGATCAGAATAAGCTCTGCTTTGGGGTACTCAATTTGGAATTCCTTTATCAAACCAGCCAAATCCTGCTCGTTATAGTTTGTTCCCAAAGGAAAACACACATATTGATACTTGGGATTGAAGATCACTAAATTATCCTGCCATAAAAGCAGATGATTCTGGTATATTTTTCCCCAGGCAAGGATATTGGTAACAGTATAATCGCAATTTTCCCTTGGATACCGGGTTAAGAAATCCTGGATTAAAGGTATGTGTGAGGGAGTAATCAGTTCCAAATTTTGCATGTTTGCTTCAGTTTTCGCTTAAAAGGAAGGGAGTGTAATTCTGCATTACCTTGAATCCCA
>JAQVMI010000176.1 GCA_028703735.1 Candidatus Cloacimonadota bacterium
GTAAATGTTACCACCACAAAGGTTAAACCGGCATGGGGTGTGCAAAGCTATACCATAAACCTGCGTTTGGATCCCACCCAGGTGATATTCCACGGTTTAAGTATTGATGGAACACTTACACCTTACTTACCTACCACCACCGTTTCTGCAAATGGAGATAGCATTAGTTTCACTGTTGTATATCAGGAGATGCTGGCTGCCAATGATGATGACATGGTGCTTATAAAACTTCTTATTGAACCGCTTTCTTATGGAGAATCGGTGATTGAGATCCTTTCCTTCAAGTATGATAATGTGGATGTAACTTCTTTGAATGATGGAAAAATACTAACCCGAATTCAGGGAAATTTCGCCTATCTGCAAATTGGAACAGACTCCAGCTCTAAGAACATCTTTAATCCCTATATGAACGAAAAGATCAGTATCCAGTATGGCTGTAAAACAGGTATGCTGGGAAGAGCTATTATTCGCATTTATGATGCTCAAGGGCGTTTGGCAGTAACACCGGTGAATCTCAATTTGCCCAATGCAACTGCAAACTTGTCCATTGCTACTTATGAGTGGAATGGTCGCGATGCAAACATGAAGCTTCTGCCTGAAGGTTTATATTATTGTCATCTGGAAGTGGGAAACCGCAGCACTGGAGCCACAGAGCGGACAGTTCAACCCATCGTTATTAAATCCCGTCTGAAGTGAGGTGAATCATGAAGAGAATTATATTATTATGCCTTGTCCTAATCCAATCTGCGTTGCTGCTTGCAGTTTTTGACGATTATCAGCCTTCTGCACGAGCTCGTGGTTTTGGTGGCGCATACACCGCTGTTTCAGATGATGCCAATGCAATGTTCTATAATCCTGCCGGTCTTACTGCCACAAAATTTGGGGTGAAGCTGGGGTTTTCCAATCTCTATAATCAGGAATTCAGTGAAATGAAGACTGCTGCTGTGGGTTATATGTTACCAAAGAACCTTGGGACTTTGGCTATCGGTGCCCGGATGATGGATGTGGATTTTGAAGATGTAAGCCTGATGAGTGAACAAATCTGGAGTATAGCCCATGGCATTACTCTGGTTAAAGATATTCATTCTGAAATCAGCTTCGGGTACACAGGGAATTTTTACAATCTGGGAATGGATGATGAAGGTGATGCCAGTGCTTTCGGTTTGGATCTTGGTGTGCTTGCCCAATTACATGGCAGAACCAAATTCGCCTTTGCTGTTACCAATATTAATAAAGCGAATATGGGTGCTGAAAACCAAATTGACTTACCCAATAAAATCGCTTTAGGTATCTCCTATTTACCATATGATAAGGTTACAACCAGTATCGAAGTTAAGAAGGACTTTGCCAAAGAAACAGAATTTATGGGTGGAGTGGAAGCCAGATTGTTTGAACCGCTTGCCATTCGCTTTGGTGTACATCAAAATCCTGCTTTGTATAATGCAGGTGCAAGCTTCTATATTGATAATGTGGAAGTGGATTACTCCTACTCCTATCATAGCGTGTTACCGGCAACCCATTACTTTAACCTCGGTTACAAATTTTAGTATTGAAGGATGTTTATCATGGCTAAAGGTTTAAGTCGCTTTATCCCTACTTTTATACCCCTGGTTTTCGAGCTGGTACGTCACTTTAAACGTGATACAAGCCATAACCAGAATATACGAAAGAACGATAAAACCCAGGATAAACTTGCAACCATGGAACATCTGATGGTGCGTTTAGAAAAGAAAGTGCAGCTTAATCGCGATGTATATATAAAAAGCTTTAATCAATTGCGCTTTTGGCTGGCTCTCAATTCTGTTTTATTAGTAGCGATTTTCGTAAAAGTGTTCTTTTATTAGATGCTATACTAAAGCTATATATAAAATAGGGGGTGGATAGTTTCCACCCCCTATTTTGGTTTAACCCAAATAAAGCACTGGAGTTCAATCTGCCGCAGCTAATTACATACTTAATAACTAATTATGAGGCAGATTAGACTTCAGGCTGTGCATAAAACTTGGCAAGCTCTTGAAGTCCAATTAGCCACATAAGATACTAATAATTATATAGATTATTACGGCTAATTGAACTCCAAAAGCATTTTACGGATTTAAGGATATCAGGATTTGGAGGATTTATCAAAAGAAAGAATTCATCATTCTAAAAGATCAATTATGAATCCTCCGTAACGGAAATCCTTTTAATCCTCTTAATCCTGAAATCCTTGTAAAAATATCATTAATTCTTATGAAAGAGACCTTAAATTCCAGCAGTGGAAGCTAAAGTCACCAATGCCATTATTGCCTCGAAGATAACTCCATAATCATCATCGGTATATTGAACTGTTCTGCCATCCAAACGATCTGTGTGTGGCATCAAACAAGCCACATCTGTCATCGCAGTGGAATGAAATTCAATTTTCAGGGTGATAGGTGCTGTGAAGGTATATAGTGGAATGGATGAATTCTTAAGGCTGTTACAAATTGCCTGCTCCAGGATAGGTTGTACCTGCAGGGGAGAAAAGTTCTTTGCCGCAAACTTCGCTACAGCTTCTTTGGTGCAGACAAATTCAAGCCAGGGCATCATTTCCTTCATTTCCAGTTCCAAAGCTTTGTCACCACTGATCAATGCCACTGGAACACCATGATATCCTGCGTAGGCAGCATTTATCAAAGCCTCATTCATGCGGATACCATTTATCCAGATTTTTTGAATCCTGCTATTGGAATAGGTATGATCCATATTAGCTTTATAGGCACCAGTTCCAGCATGGTAACCCAGAAAAAAGACCATCGAATAGGCAGAATTAAAGCCAGGCATCATATATGCGGGACGTGGTCCCCCACTGATTAAGGAAATTCGTGGATCAAGAGCAGTGATATCATAGCTAAGATTATCGCCTCCCGAATGTGAATCGGCTATTACAATTTCGTCTATCAGGCTATTTTCTTTGCTACTTAGGATTGCCTTAAGAGCATCCTCCACATGAGCTTGAATTGCTTTTTGGACTCTGGGTCGGTCTGTTTTTTCCTGATCCCAGTTAAAGGTTCCGGGCATACCTTCCATGTCGATAGATATGTAAATTTTCATGATAACTCCCTGGCAATGGCTGCACCAACCATAACATTATTCTCCAATAAAGCAAGATTGGCGGTTACAGATTTTCCTGAGGTGCATTTGGCTAAGTAATCCAGTAAAAAAGGTGTTAAAGATTTACCGGTTATACCATTGTTTTGTGCTGCAAGGACTGCTGCATCAATATGCTGTGCAATTTGTCCACGTGGGATTTCTGCAGAGAGGGGGATTGGGTTAGCAAGCAGTATTCCACTTGGTTTTGGGTCTATAGTAAGCATAGTTCCGTATATACGGGCAAGTTCTGCTGCGCTATTCACCATATCAATATTTACGCCACTTTCTCTGGAATAAAAGGCCGGGAAACTATCAGTTTGCCATCCCAGAACCGGAACTCCGCTGGTTTCCAGATACTCTAAAGTGGCAGGAATATCCAGAATGGCTTTACATCCTGCTGATACCACTATCACAGGAATATCTGTTAGAGCTTTCAAATCGTTGGAAATATCCAAGCTAAGATTCCAGCCACGATGAACACCGCCAATGCCTCCGGTGGCAAATACCTTGATGCCAGCCTTGTATGCCAGAAGCATAGTGGCTGAAACGGTTGTTCCACCGCTATAGCCTTTGCAGAGTGCCAGAGGGATGTCTCTACGTCCAAATTTGTATAGAGCTGAGTTATCCTGCATTTTCTGCCGAAGCTTATCTACATCTTCTTGTTCAATGCCAATATGTGCAGTTCCATCCAGAATTATAATGGTAGCAGGTGTTGCTCCACAGTCTTCACAAAACTGCTCCAGACGGCTTAGTACTTCAAAATTTTGGGGATAGGGCAGTCCGTGTGTGAGTACAGTGGATTCAAGTGCTAAAACAGCACGACCCTCTGCAAACGCATTCTTCACCTTGCCCGAAAGCTTTAGGGTAATTTCGTTTTTCATTATTTGATACCTATCTTTATTCAGCCAGACCCGTGAATAAGGTTGGGTATCATTTCTATGTATGCAAGTATTTGGCGCGAAAGGAAGAAATACTTGCTATCTCTGAACTAATTTACTATCAGAGTTTTCCTCATTGAGAATTGTAACTTCCACAGGTATTACACCAGCAGCTAACATTCCTAATTCTTTGGCTGCAGCATACGACAGATCTAAATCTCTGCCACGGGTGAAAGGACCGCGATCATTAACGCGAACGGTAACGGATTGGCCGGTCTTGGGATTTGTTACTAAGAGGAGGGTTTGAAAGGGGAGGTTTCTGTGAGCGCAGGTTAAGTCGTTTTGGTTATATCGCTCACCACTTGCTGTTTTGTTGCCATGGAATCGCTTGGAATAGTAGGTGGCAACCATGGTTTCACCCGGTGGGGCTCCTGGGGGTTCTTGAGTGTGTAGTGAGTCTATCACCAGTTCACTTTGTGAAGTTGGGATAAAATCACTGTTTTGACCTGCTACAGATTCTGCGATAATCGGAGCTACAAATAATAGCTGAAATCCCAGAAAGGTAGCAAGCAGTTTTTTTCGTTGCTTCTTCATATACTTCCTGTTTTAATGATAAGCAAAGACTTATGTGTCTAAGCTATTTTTTGCTGCGTTTTTTAGTATCAGCAGCATTTTGTTACAGTGCGCATAAGGATATGCCAGGGCATATCTGTCAAGATAAATCTCGCTTGAACATGCTTATCTGCTTACATCGCAATTGCTTATCTGGATGGCTGAATTTGCAGAGGAGAGCTTGATCATCTTCTGCATTGTTCAGCATCAGTGGCATTAATCCCAAAAAAATCCCCAACCACTTATAACGAAAGAAAATCCTTTCATCCAGATGTTTTTTCAATTATTGTCTGATTTCTGTCTTAAGCAAGATTCACTTGT
>JAQVMI010000177.1 GCA_028703735.1 Candidatus Cloacimonadota bacterium
TGTTCATAATGGCTATGCAGGAACTTATCCTATCCAGATTTATGCCGAGGGCTATTTCCCTCACCTTGGCACTATTACCCTGGAAGAAGGGCATAATTACACGGAATTTAACCTTAGCTCTGCTACCACAGTATTTAGCGAAAACTGGGAGAACGGGCTTACAAATTGGCAGATAGAGGGTCCCTGGGTTGTTCAGAACGAGCTTTCTGCTTCTGGCTTTGCCATTACAGATAGCTGGGGTGGCAATGGTTTTTACGATTTAAACTGCGATGTATGGATCAAAACCATAAATTCCATCTATATCCCTGCCTCCGAAAACATTTATCTTACCTTCGATTCCCATCTTTATACAGAGTGGAATTTCGATACAGCAAGCGTGGAAGCTTCTGTAGATGGAGAAGCGTGGACTCCCGTTTGGCAGAAATCCGGCTTGTGGGATGTTTGGCGCAAGGAATTTATCCCCCTGGGGGATTTCTTGGGACAAAACATTTACCTGCGTTTTCGCCTTACCGATTCCTCGAATAGTGTGGAGCTAACAGATCCGGGCTGGACAATAGATAACATCCGCATTGTTACCGGTATTTCCACTGCAAACCAGGAAGAACTAAGCACCCCTCTGCCACAAAGTGCGCTATATCCCAATTTCCCCAATCCCTTCAATCCCGAAACTGTGATAAAATTCAGCTTGGGAAAGCCCACCAAGGCTTCCCTAAAAATTTACAATCTTAAAGGGCAACTTGTTCGCAGCCTTATAAATGGCGACATGCTTACCGGAACTCACTCTGTGGTTTGGAACGGACGTGATGATAAAGGTAATGCAGCAAGTAGCGGTGTGTATCTTTACCGTTTGGATACAGATGATTACAGCCGCAGCTTCAAAATGGTGCTGATGAAATAGAGTGCCGGTATGGACATGATGGACTGTATGGACAATATGGACTTAATGGACAGGTTGCGTCGTTAATCAACTGACCATATTGTCCATCAAGTCCCTACAGTCCATTTAGTCCATATTGTCCATCGAAATGCAAGCTGCAATTACCATTGTGTAGCCTTACCCTAAATACTGGATCCATATTTACCCACTACCCCATCAAATCTAACAGCATCCATCATCAATCCCTTATCTTACTTTGCAGTATCAAACGTGCCTGCAAGGTAACTGCAAGGTAACTGGAACCAGGCTGGTGATTGGAGGTGTTAATCGGGGATAAATCCGGTGTTCCAGCTTGCTAAAGCCGGCATTCCAAGTTGGGTTCAATGGTCTTAAAATGCAAAAAAACCCAGGGTTTTGCAAAAGCTCCACCCTGGGTTACGGTTCTAATTGTATTTACGGTTTATGGCTCTAAAATAACCACATAAATTCGCTAAAAACCTGTTTTATCCTTACGCTGTTCGAACAGCAGAGCAATCCGCTGTTCAAGCTGGGTAGGTTTAAGGCAGGGTTCTTGCAACAAGTTTTCTGGGTTAATCTGCTTAGGATCAAATTTCCGGGCAGTATTTTGTGAGATTGCAGCAACGAATTCCTGGGCTGCTGCATTCCAATATGGCAGATCAGCAGTGTTTGGATGAATCCAGCCAAGAGTGTAGAATAGCCTTAACAATTCGTTTATCGTGGGTGAATTTGCCGGATTGGAGCTCTTGGTAATGTGCCCCATATCTGCTATGCACAAGCCATCAATTTCCAGATAACCGGGCTGTGGTAAAACCAGATCCACCGGTGCATTATCATCCATAAAGCTCATTATGGCAATGCTGAATTTTGCCTCAGCAGCTTTTTGGGGATAATCTCCATAACACAGCACAAAATCTGCCGGTGCACAGGTTCCCATCTTTGGCTGCATGGCTAACATCCCAAGGTGATTCCGGAAGTCTGTGCTGTGCAGTATGTTATGCTGTCCCGCAGTGGATGCCATACACCACACTTCATAAGCCAGGGCTTCAGAAATGCGGTTTTGGTTATAGATGAATAGCGATTCAGCCGTAGGATTAACCTCTCCCAGCCTGCTGTAGCAAGCATCGGCGAAATGCTTGTATGCGCCATCCGGATAATTTATTAAAATCAGCTTTTTGCCTTCCCGCTGTTTTAGCCTCAACAGAGTTGCCAGAGTCTGATTCAATTCTCCCACAACAATATATTCGCTATATTTGTCCAATACATCATAGGGGTTATCCTGGGCTTGCAGCTCCAGATATGCATCACTAAAGCTAACAAACTGGGAATCTGCATACAAGCCGGCACCGCTGTTTTCCGCAGCTTTTTTCAGCATTAGCATTTCTTCCACACAGATATGCGGAGAAATTTCGAAACGCTTGGTGTTGCATTCTTTAAGCTTATTTGCGATTAAAGCTGCTGCTTCGTTCCACGTTATTTCTGTGAATCCTGCTGCGGTTTTCACCCTTGGCAAACCCAGCCAATCTTTACCATAATATGCCTGCCAGCCAAAGCGTCCTTTAAAGCAAAGGTTCTTGCCGTTGAATCCAGGGTTTTCCTGAGGAGTAGTAACGTTTACCACTATTCCAGCCTGGGTTTCGCTCTGAATTTGGCAGCCAAGTCCACAGCTTCCGCAATTTTGTAAGCTGATATCCTTGGCACAGGGATTCTGTTTGTAATGGCTGCTACGTTCTATCAGAGCTCCCACCGGGCAAACATCGATGCATTTTCCGCACGATAAACAGGTGGTTTCGGTTAAGGATTCGCCAAATTCTGGTCCCACAATTGCAGAAAAACCTCTGTAGATAAATCCCAAAACCGCAGCGCCCTGAATTTCGGTGCAAGTACGAATACAACGTCCACAATTGATACACTTATTCGCATCGCGCACGATGAAAGGATGTGTGTAATCGATGGGATGCTTGTTTATACCACCAATGAAATTAGCTGCATTAACCTGGTAATCTGTGCAGTATTCACGCAGTGAGCAGGTTTCATTCACCTGGCAGCCACATTCCAAACATCTGTCTGCTTCTGCAATGGCTGCTTCTTCGGTGTAGCCAAGCTCCACTTCCTTGAAGGATGTGGCGGCTTCTGCTACAGGAAGTTCGGGCATAGCCAAACGCTTGGCTTGCTCGAAGATAGAATATTCGGCAGCACTAACTTCCTGGATGCTTTTTGCTTTCTTGGAATCGAACCTGGCAAGCTCTGCACTTATTGTACCTGTTTGCAAATACTTATCTATGGCTACTGATGCCAAACGTCCATCCGCAATTGCCTCTATAGCTGTGGCTGCACCTCTGCGGAAATCTCCCCCTGCAAAAACATTGGCAATCCCGCTAAACATGGTAGCTTCATCCACAATGGCAGTTTGCCAACGTGATAATGGCAGAATCTTGCCTTCAATCTGATTTGGCGCATCGGCAAAAAGCTGTATTTCCGGCACTTGCGATATTGCTGCTATAATGCTATCAAAGGGTAGCTCGAAGAATTCACCGGTTGGTTCCGGACGTCTGCGTCCGCTGGAATCTGCTTCACCTAAGCGCATTTTCTCGATTTTCACTTTGTGCAGGTGACCGTCCAAGCCAATATATTCCACGGGATTGGACAAATAGTAGAAGGTTATGCCTTCGTGTTCTGATGCTTCAATTTCGAATGGTTCTGCGGGCATTTCTTCTTTGGTGCGGCGATATATGAGGCTAACTTCACAACCCTTGCGCAATGCTGTTCTGGCACAATCTATAGCTGTGTTTCCACCCCCTACAATTGCCACTTTTTTACCCAATTCGGGAGCACAACCCAAGGCATGTGCCTTCAAAAAATCCACCCCTAATAAACAGCCCTGCAAATCGCTTCCCGGAACAGGCATTGGCACAGCTTTTTGGGCACCTATTGCAAGGTAAACAGCATCGTTACTCCTGGCTAAATCCTGCAAAAACAAATCTCTGCCAAGCTCCACATTATACTCTATTTGCATGCCATTGCTGCAAAGTAAGGCTATTTCTGCATCTAAAATTGCTTTGGGCAGCCGGTATTCCGGTATGCCATAACGCAGCCAACCTCCTGCTGCAGGAGCAGATTCGTATAGCTGAACTTCGTAGCCCAAATTGGATAGATAGTAGCCACAGGTTAAACCGCTGGGTCCGGCACCAATAATGGCTATTTTCTTGCCCTTGGCTGGAAGCTTTTCCGGAACATAATTCCAAACATCGTTTAAATCCTCATCCGCAGCAAAACGCTTCAACTGCCGAATGGCAATGGGATCTTCCACAATCTGGCGACGGCATTCTTTTTCGCAAAAAGCAGGACACACACGTCCAATGGATAAAGGCAATGGCAATGTATCCTTAATTACCTTCACAGCTTCGTGATATTGCCCATTGGCAATAAGCGAAACATAGGTTTGAATATCCACATGATCAGGACAGGCAACTGTGCAAGGAGCCACGCAATCTGCATAGTGATCTGAAATTAGCAATTCCAACGCCATTTTGCGTGCTTTACGAATTGCTTCAGAATCCGTGTTTATCTCCATACCGCTGCTAATAACCGTTCCACAGGAAGTTACAAATCCACGTCTTCCTGCCACTTCCACAGCACATACCCAACAAGAACCATAAGGTTTTAGTTCTTCATCATGGCAGAGAGTAGGAATCTTTATACCTTCTCGTTTGGCAAGCTCCAGAATTGTGATTCCGGCTTCGGTTTCTACCTTTTTTCCGTTTAATATTACTTCTATCATCTTATCCGCTCCTATGCCTTGATCACTGCGTCGAATTTACAGGCTTTTTGGCAGGCACCGCATTTGATGCACTTGCTTTGATCTATGGTATGTGGTTTTTTAACCGTTCCGCTTATGCAGGATACAGGACACTTTCGGGCACAGGCTGTGCAACCGATGCATTTTTCGGGATCGATGCTGTATTTTAACAGAGGGATACAAACTCCTGCGGGACACCGTTTATCCACAATATGAGCCAA
>JAQVMI010000178.1 GCA_028703735.1 Candidatus Cloacimonadota bacterium
ATCGGGAAAAACCATAATAGTGCATTTAGCTGTTTAGCTGAATACTTTTTCAGAAACAAAAGAGCCCTAACATCACTTCTGATCAATGTCCATGGAGATAGGTGTGAAAATTTCGGGGGGATGCGTGAATTTGTTACAAAATCCAGTTCTCTATGGGTATTATTGTAAATGCAGTACTTACACCATTTCTGCCAAATGAATATTCGCATTGCCACAAGTTCCCCTTCACTCCCACCTAACTCATACCAAGATACTCCAATATAACGCCTGTGTGATTCCTGTGTGAGCACACAGGATATACATAGCATGTATGCAGTTACGATGCGGGATCATTTGGAGGGGACTTAAGTGTATGAGAGGTTGGTGTTTAGGGGGTATGATATGGGACTTGGGGTGATGCGGTGTGGAAAATAAACCACTGGGAAAGGCAAAATAAATGGGCGTAAAACAGCAAATTAGGGGGATAATGCAGCCTTAGGAGTTATATTGAGTTAGACGTTAGACGTTAAACGTTAGTGTCCTGCGGGCGTGAAAAGGAAACAAAGGAGATAAAATGAAAGTGCGTTTCAGTGATGGCATGGGAGTGCTAAGCGGCAAATACAAAGAAATAGTGTATTGCCACAGTTGCAAATACGGTTATTCTTATGTGCGGCGGCGGGTGTATCCCACCTTAACAGAGGTGAATGCCGCGATTGGCAGCAAATCTAACAATATCTGGCGGCTGGAACCTTCCGAGGCTTACAAGGGTGATCTGCGCAGCTATGTGGCAACTTTTGACGCGATGCGTAAGAACTACCGCACTCCTCTTAGGGCGTGGAGTTGCCTGTATACCAAGCTGATGTATGCGCTGGAGCGGGCACATTCCGGGGTGGATTTGCGCACCATAACCCGGCAGGAGATATATGCTAACGATCTGCCTTGCATCAGCATAAAGAAAGCTGTGGAGGCAGGGCTGCTTAGTCCTGTGAAGGGTTGGGAGGCTTTGGATAATTTGCTGTAGAGTAAGAGGGGGTATCAAGGTGTGTATGTAGGGCAATTAGTGACTCAATGTGATACCATTTATATGTTTACGTCATTCCAGCGCAGGCTGGAATCCAGGTGTTTTTGTTTTGTTGTAAGGGGGCAATTTGTTCAAGAGTTATAGAACTGCATGTCCGCCTGCGGAGCCGTGAGTAAACCCTGGAAGGGTGTAATTCTATAGCCTGAGGTGGAGCTTCAGCGGAACCTCAGGATTGGCAGGAGAAAACATATTAACCCCTTTAGGGGTGATACAACAATGTATCTGTTTGTAATACATAGAAATGTGTCGCCCTTCCAGGGCTGGATTATCATAACATCTTGTTCCTGGGGTTTCGCTTCGCTACACCCCAGGCTATAGAATTACACCCTTCCAGGGTTTTCATAGAGTCGCCTTATCTGGGTATACGTGAAGCCTACGCTGGGTTGGCGTGGTGGTTACTTTGGCATGACGGGGTTCCTGCGCTGGTATGGCGGGTAACAAGGAAATGGGCTGGATTACAGCCTCCGCGGTAATGACAAAGAGAGGTCGTTGGCATGACGGAGAAAAGGAAATGGGCTGGATTAGACAGGTTTACTATATGCTAATTCTTCACTCTTACACTCTTACACTCTTGCACTCTTACATGTTTTCGTAGCATTGGAATGCTACGCTACGACCGCACTCCAGTACACCAGCACTCCAGAACACCAGCACGCAGCACCACCTTGCTCTAATCCTGCGTTTTTAGGATCTCCAGCACCCGCTCGAAGATATAACCTACGTGAATGCGGTTAGTTAGGTCGAGCTTCTCAACGTCTATTTCCAGGACAGGGCTATGATGAAAGCCCAGCTTGGCTACGTTCGAGCCGTAGGCTTTATACCAGTGGTTCAGGTTATTTATTTCGGTGAGATTCCATCCCCCTTCAATCTCCATTTCTCTGCCGCGTTGCTGAATGCGTTCCCAAGCCAAAGAGGGGCTTCCTTGCAGCAGGATTATGAGGTCGGAGGAGGGTAGCTGGCGGTTAACTGTTTGGAATTGAGTAACTAAGTTATCCAGCTCATCGTCCGTAAGCAGGCCATCGGCATGGAACTGATTACAGAAAACCAGCAGGTCTTCCGGTAGAGAACGGTCTTTCACATAGCTGCCGTTTCCGCTTTTACCCAGGCGACGTTGCTGGGCTCTCATCTCCAGAAAGTGGAGCTGGAGGTCGTAGCAATAGGTTTTCTTATCGCCTAAGAACTTCTCCAAAAGGGGGTTTTCCTCGGGCTTTTCGTATAAGGTATTTATCTTCAGGCTGCGTCCCATAATGGCGGTAAGGGTGGATTTGCCGAGTCCCACATTGCCGGCAATGGTGATCAGCTTGGGATGTTCGGCAAGATATTGTTCCAGATTGCGCTCCACATCAATAGCCTTAAGGGTGGCTTCGGTTTGCGGCAGGCTTACCCATTGGCTTATTCCGGGGCTGGATACACGCAAGCCCAGGGCTTTCACTTGTTCTGCCACAAGGTTCACCGTGCGACGTTGCCACTCCACCTTGTCCATAGCCTTGTCCGCATCGATTACAAGCACGGGACAGCCTACGTGATGAGCGATGAAATCCTCGTAGAGATTATTCAGCAGTTCCAGATATTCCGGCGGAATGGAAAGCTCGCTTGCCCTGCCTCTATCACGGATCCTTTCGCGCAGGGTGGGGACATCTGCCTTGAAATACACCAGGAGATCGGGTTCTTTTATCTGTTCGGTCATCAGGCGATAGGTGCGCTGGTAGGCGATGAATTCGGGTTCGCTCATGTTTTGCAGGATGCGCTGCGCTTTGCCAAAGATGTGATAGTCCTCGGCTAAAGTGCGGTCTTCCAGCACAATGCCACGGCAAGAGTGGATAAGCTTCTGGCGATCCAATCTGCCATTGAAGAATTCTATTTGCGCCATGAAGGCATTGGCTACGGGATCGCGGTAAAATGCATCAAGCACAAGAGGATTGAACTTTTCCGGAAAGGCATACACGCCTTCGGTGCCATTGGGTTTTGGATATACAGAGGTTAAAACCTTGTTCAGGGGTGCTGTGCTTGCAGCTTCTATAAAGGTGGATTTGCCCACTCCGATGTTTCCCACTATGCCAATGCGGATGTTCTCCATTATCGTTCCTCGCTAATAATCTTTCCCCCAGAAATCCGGTGGCAGTTTACACGTCAAGACATTCTTTTGGGTTAAACGTTAAACGTTAGAGGTTAGACATTAGGGGTTAGACGTTAAACGTTAAACGTTAGACGTTGGGTGGTAGCTGAAGCGATGCAAGCTATAACAATATCTTTCGCTTGACACCCAGGCAGATAACTATAGCTTAGGTTTATTGCGATAGAGACGGGAGAAACGATGCTTGAACAGCTTGAACTAAGGCTAAACAGTTTATACCATAACGATAGGCAATTGTTAGGCAGGATTCACCAAAAGGTGTATCCCAAAGATAGGATTCTAATTGTAGGGGCTACAGGTTCCGGCAAAAGTTCGCTGCTAAGCACGCTAAATTTGATGAATCAAAGCTATACCGGCGAAATCTTGTTTGCAGGGACAAACATCAAGCAAATGAAGCCAGAACTATTACGCAGCCGGATTTGTATGGTTATGCAAGAACCCTATCTGGAAGATGCCTCCATAGGTGATATTCTGGATTTGCCCTTGCAGTATAACGCATTGAAACAGCGTGAAATGCCGCAAAGGAAACAGCACATTAAGGAGCTGATGCACAGGTTTAAACTACCGGAAGATTTTCTGATGAAACAGGCTTCCACGCTATCCGGAGGTGAAAAACAACGCATTGCCTTAATCAGGGTTTTGCAGTTGAATCCTGAAATCCTGCTGCTGGATGAGATAAGCTCTGCTTTGGATCAAACCAGTTCGGGGATAATATCGGATTTCATTTTTGAAAGCTTTCCCGGAACTGTTATTGCAATTTCTCACGATCCCCTGTGGCAGAGCCGTTGGCAAAAAATCTGGAAGCTGGATTCGGGAACGATTAGCTTCTTAACTACAGGTAGCGGGGTTTAAATGGATATCTCTTATCTGGGGCTGGGTTTATCGGCTCTCTTGCTTATCTTCCCCCTGCTTATTTTCAGCCATCTGAAACTGAAGCTAAGCGGACAGCTATTCAATTCGTTTATTAGGATGATTCTGCAGCTTGCGGTTATTGGTTTGGTGCTGCAATTCATCTTTGCCAGCGTGAATCTATGGTTAACCCTGGCTTGGATGCTGATAATGATAAGCAATGCCGTTATTACCTTAAGAGGCAGGCTAAAGTTTCAGCGTAAGGTAATTTTACCTGTATTGATCATAGCTTTAGGCACCACCACGTTAATTATTATGCCCTGGCTTATAGTGCTGACTGTGAAACCACGCCCCCTGTTCTCACCCACATTCTTAATTCCCATATATGGCATGGTTTTAGGTAATAGCATGAATAGTTGCGCTCTGGCATTGGAGAGATTTGAAAGCGGTTTGGCAGATAATTGGAAAGCGTATTTATCCAGATTAAGTCTGGGTGCCAGCCTTTGGGAAGCAGCCTTGCCAGCCTTCAAAAAAGCAATGCAGACATCTTTGGTTCCCCAATTACTAACCATTGCATCCATTGGAGTGGTCAGCTTGCCAGGCATGATGACAGGTCAGATTTTGGGTGGAGCCTCCCCCTTGGTAGCAATAAAGTATCAGATGATGATCATGATCTCTATATTCAGTGGGGTTTGCATCACGGATTACACTGCAATAAGCTTGTATCTGCGTAAACGATTCGATAGATACTATCTGCCCAAACCATAGGCTGGTAAATGTTTTATTTGTTTCTAAGCATATTTTGCTCTGTTCTGATAGCCAATTTACTGATGGTAACCGGAAAAAGAGCTAAGCTGAATATGTTACCGGTA
>JAQVMI010000179.1 GCA_028703735.1 Candidatus Cloacimonadota bacterium
GAGGACGGCTGCTGTCATAGTCACGGGGGCCACGCTGTTCGCGAGGCTCACGATGCCCGCCTTCTTCGCGTTTCTGGCTTTCCATGATCTCTTCGGGAGTGCGGTCGGTGTAATCCAGGGTGATGCGGTGATTATCTCTATCTATGGCGGTGACCATCAGGGTGATGGCTTCTCCGCTCTTGAATTCATCGGCTTTGCGGACTCTGGAACGCGGCAGCAGACCAGTGATTCCGTCTGTGATGGTGACAAACACGCCGAAGTTGGTGGAGCTTTCCACCGTGCCTTCGAAGGGCTTTTCGATCTGGACGAGCTCGTCAATTTTGTTCCAGGGATCTTCCTGCAGGGCTTTGAGGGAGAGGGAAATCTTTTGGGTATCGGGATCCACGCGCAGAATCTGCACCTGGACAAAGTCCCCTTCCTTGAGCACTTCGCGGGGATGGGCCACATTGCGGTTGCGGCTCATTTCACTGACGGGGATCAGGCCTTCGACGCCTGGTTTCAACTCGGGAAAGGCGCCAAAGTTGTGCAGTCTGAGGA
Organism: Candidatus Cloacimonadota bacterium; assembly: GCA_028703735.1. GTDB lineage: Bacteria > Cloacimonadota > Cloacimonadia > Cloacimonadales > Cloacimonadaceae > Cloacimonas. Next base: position 538 of record JAQVMI010000179.1, read on the forward strand.
TGCGGCAATTGATCTGGTCGCCTTCCTTGAGCTCCTGCAAGGCCATGGTGAAGGGGTTTTCCATCAGGGCTTTCATCGAGAGGGCGATCTTGTCTCCCTTGATGTCCAGCACTTTCACTTCCACTTCCTGACCGGTCTTGAGAAGATCCTGAGGTTTGACCACATGCTGCCAGGAAATCTCGGAAACATGCATTAATCCTTCAATTCCACCTAAGTCTATAAAAGCACCAAAGGTAGTCATACGCATCACTGTGCCTTTTACCACATCGCCAATATGCAATGTTTCCAAAGCAGCGGCTTTGGTCTCTTTATCCTGTACTTCAGCCAGTTGGCGGTGAGAAACCACAATCCGGCGGCAGTTTTCCGAACACTCGATTACCAGGAAATCCAGGGTTTTGCCAATAAATATGCTGGTATCTTCCACGGGACGCAGAGAAACCTGCGAAACAGGGCAGAAAGCCCTTGCCCCAAGGATATCAACATTAAATCCACCCTTGGTAGGTGAATATATCTTGCCCTGAACAGGGATTTTTTTCTCGTAGGCATCGAGGATGGATTGTTTATCCACATATTGCTTTGTAAGGCTTTTACCTACTACGTAGCCTTGATCGTTCTTATCTACTACATAGCCTTTGAGGTTATCACCTATAGAATAATGCAACACGCCTTTTTCATCGGAAAATTCACCGATTTCGGCATAAGCATCGAACTTACCACCTAAGTTCAGGATCAAATATTGATCGCTGATACTAACGATGGGTGCTTCGACTACATCGCCTTTTTTGATTTCTGTTGTGTTTTGAAAGGATTCTTCGAGCATACGAAGATATTCTTCTTTCAATTCTTTCATCGCAGCTTTGCTGCTGGTATCACGCACCTTGTCTGACATAAGTATCTCCTAACGACATTTCAGAAAGACCACGTTTTTTATCCGTCCGTTTTTGTAAAGCTTTTTGTTATGAAAGGGTTCTGTTGTTACCTTCTCGTTTACAATTTTTGTACAACTATGCCGGAGTACTAAACATAAATTATTCTTGATTTTTATCATTTCCTTTAGCGGCTAAAGAGCGATTGCTCCGGTAAACATAGCGGTATGCTGGCAACCTGCCTGATAAAGGGTTATCCCATTGATACTTATCTTGATCCATTGCATCCTCTGCAGCAGGAAATTCTGGCTATTTTGGCAGAGGTATGCAGCTACCCGAAAGATGAGATTGCCATAGGCATGGATGGTTGTAATGTCCCTGTTTTTGCTTTGCCAATCTATAACATGGCTCTGGGTTTTGCACGCATTGCCAATCCGGAGTATCTGGAACCTGAATACCGGCAAGCTGCTATGCGAATATTTAGCGCAATGAATAAGCACCCCGAAATGGTTTCCGGAACCAATGGATTTTGTACAGCTTTGATTAGTGCAGGCAAAGGCAGGCTTATAGGAAAAATTGGTGCTCAGGGTGCATATTGCATCGGGATAAAAAAGCCTAAACTTGGCATCGCTTTAAAAATCGAAGATGGCTCTTTGGGCATGGCATCCATGGCTGCTATGCAGGTGCTAAGTGAATTACAGCTACCGAATACTGAAGAATATAAGCTGCTGGCACACTTTCATAAATACCCCAGCCTAAATGACGATAAACACACAGTGGGAGAGGTGTTTCCGGTATTCAAGCTAAGCTGATGAAGCAAAACAACGCAGCCCTTGTCCTTTAGAATTTCCACCAGGGACAGGATTTCTTTCTTGACTGCTAAAGCGTAGATTTAAAAAATTGTAACCAGCATAGGTATCCTGAGTAATTGTGTGCTATTATGTTTTTGGATAAGGAGTTATATGCAAACTGACCGACCTGTTTTTGGAAGCCGATGGACAGTGGTTCTGGGTGGATTCATGTTAGCCCTGATGGGAGGTTTATCTTATTCCTGGGGTGTGTTTGTACAGCCACTGGAGCAGCATTTCGGCTGGTCAACCTCTGCTTCCATGCTGCCACTATCCATCTTCATGGTGGTTTTCGCTATTGTTATGATACCGGCAGGACGGCTGCAAGAAAAATACGGAACCCGTAAGATGATTACCATTGGAGCATTCTTATTTCTTGTGGCAAATAGCTTAAGTGCCATGCTGCATGTGGTTACGCATCTTGCATGGTTGGTATTTACTTATGGGGTTATTGGAGGTATTGCAACAGGGCTTACCTATTCTTGTGTGGCTCCTTCCATAAGGCGTTGGTTTCCAGATTATCCCGGTTTGGCTGTATCCTTGGGAGTGATGGGTTTTGGGTTGGCTTCCTTTGTTTTTGCACCATTAAAGGCACATATTATCATCCCGAATATGGGTTTGGATGGCACATTTATTGTGATTGCAGCCTTAACTTTCGTGATTACCTTGCTTGCATCCCGACTTGTGGTTTTCCCTACTGATCAATGGTATATGCACGTGTATGGAGCGATGCATCTTCCGGATAAAACAGGTATGGTTCGTTCTAATCTGCTACCCCGACAAATGCTGCAAAAACCACTTTTCTGGCTTATCTGGAGCTCGTTTTTGTTTTCTATATATGGCTCGTTACTCATCATTGGCATTTTACCTTCTTATGGAGAGAAAGTTGTGGGTCTAAACGGAGGAAAAGCTGCTTTTTCCATCTCACTGTTTGCCTTATCAAACGGACTTAGCCGTCCCCTGGCGGGATTTATCAGCGATAGAATTGGCATTCTGAATGTGATGATAGTAATCTTTGCTCTGCAAGCAATTGTATTCATCGTTTTCCCATTTTATGTGCTTAGCTTCAGTGCCATGCTGATTGCCTCTGTAATTTTGGGCTTGGGGATTGGAACCTCACTGGCGTTGTACCCGGTTTTAACCTCTGAATGTTTTGGAGTGGAGCATCTGGGTGTGAATTATGGACTGGTGTTTTCTGCTTATGGTTTTGGAGCAATTGCAATTCAGGGTGGAGCCTGGTTGCATGATCTTAGCGGAAGTTATACTGCTCCCTTGTTATTGGCGGGGATACTTTCGCTAATAAGCACATTTATAGTAATCCGGATTAAAACAATCCATAAGCTTAGCTAAAAGCCATACTTCGATGTTTGCCAAAGATGCCGTGAAAGCTGATATGCTAAGCTGAATTTACCTGCTACATGGCTTAAAAATTGCATTAGCTATTTATGAAAATAAGCATATATAACACATGGAGGTTGCCATGTTCAAACCAACGCTTTTGATAGCTGTTCTGGTCTTGCTTTTTAGTGTTCTTTACTCTGCCGTGCGAGAGACTCCTATCGAGACTTTCGATAGCGGAGTGTTAACTCTTACATCCTGGGCAGATGAAGATATCAACCCCGAATCCTGGAGTCTGGACACAGCAACAGGTGATGGCAGTGCATACTGTTTGAAATTAACTGGCAATACATGGAAGCTTCAGCAAATAGTCCCCTATGCAATAGACAGCATTGGAGTAGTTCAGGTAAAAGCGAAAACTTCCACTAACCTTGCTAACGTACAGGGCATTGGTTTCACCGATGGACAGCATCAATTGTTTTACAGTTTTGCCGGAACAAGAGTGATGGATATTGAAGCATGGGTGCCTGTGTATCAGGGTGCTTTTGAGGGTGGAGTGTGGAACACATACAAGCTGCCTTTAGCTTCGGATTGGCAGGCTTTTTTTGGATATTTACCTGTGCTTCAGGGTATTATCTACGTTAATGATCTGGATGGTCTTGGCAATCGAACTGTTTATTTTGATGCTGTGGAGGATATCAGCGAAGATTTACCTGTACCCCCAATAGTCAGCATCAGTGCTACTGCTCCCACCGGTAAGAATTTGGGTATATTTTTTAGCAGCACAGTGGTGGATCCCGATAGCGATACTTTTAGTTATCTATGGGATTTTGGCGATTCTGGCAACAGCACACAACCCAATCCATACCATTTATATACCGGGGGCGATGCTCATCCTTATACAGTAAGCTTAAAAGTTACGGACGACACCGGAAAGTGTGGCTACGCTTCTATTGGGGTAACCATAGATGCCGGTGAATCCAGCTTACCCTTAAAGATGAACTTTATCGGTGATGTAATGCTGGCGAGACGCTATGAAAACACTGGCGGAATTATTCCCACCTATGGAGTTAATGCGATATTTGCACCCACAAAACCAATATATGGAGACATAGCAGATATTAGTGTGGCAAATCTGGAGGTTGTGTTAAGCAATGGTGGCACTCCTCATCCCTCTAAGAGTGTGGTTTATCGTGGAAATCCTTCCAATATCAGCGGTCTTTCGTTTGCTGGCATAGATTTGGTTAGCCTGGCTCATAACCACACTTTAGACTGTGGACTTCGCGCACTGCAGCAAATGCAG
>JAQVMI010000180.1 GCA_028703735.1 Candidatus Cloacimonadota bacterium
TACGAATCTCTTGTTTTAACAAAGAGTAAAAGAGAAAAGAGAAAAAAGAGTTCTTTTGGTGTCTTAGATATTGAAATACTAAAGTTGAGTTTAAACAAAGAGTAAAAGAGTAAAAGAGAAAAAAGAGTTCTTTTGGTGTCTTAGATGGTGACATCCTAAAGTTGAATTATTAACAAAGAGTAAAAGAGTAAAAGAGAAAAAAGAGAGTTTGAAGAATGCATAATCAGGGAAATCAGGTTGATCATGTAATCAGAGTTCAATCAAATACCAATTTCGGTGTTCTCGGTGCTTTCTATGGTGAAATACGAATCTCTTGTTTTAACAAAGAGTAAAAGAGAAAAGAGAAAAAAGAGTTCTTTTGGTGTCTTAGATATTGAAATACTAAAGTTGAGTTTAAACAAAGAGTAAAAGAGTAAAAGAGAAAAAAGAGAGTTTTAAGAATGAGTAATCAGGGAAATCAGGTTGATCATGTAAACAGAGTTCTATCAAAAATTAATTTCGGTGTTCTCGGTGTTCTCGGTGGTAAAAATCCCTCTCTTTTGCCTCTTTTCCTCTTTTACTCTTTGTTAAAAAACCACAGTGAACCCTCTTTTCTCTTTCCTCTTTTACTCTTTGTTAATAAAAAAGGTAAAACCCTCACTCCCTCTCTTGATATAAACAATGCAAAAAATCCCTCTCTTTTGCCTCTTTTACTCTTTTACTCTTTGTTAAAAAACCACAGCGAAACCTCTTTTCTCTTTCCTCTTTTACTCTTTGTTAATAAAAAAGGTAAAACCCCCACTCCATCTCTTGATATAAACAATACAAAAAATCCCTCTCTTTTGCCTCTTTTACTCTTTTACTCTTTGTTAAAAAACCACAGCGAAACCTCTTTTCTCTTTCCTCTTTTACTCTTTGTTAATAAAAAAGGTAAAACCCCCACTCCCTCTCTTGATATAACCAATGCAAAAAAACCCTCTCTTTTGCCTCTTCTACTCTTTTACTCTTTGTTAAAAAACCACAGCGAACCCTCTTTTCTCTTTCCTCTTTTATTCTTTGTTAATAAAAAAGGTAAAACCCCCACCCCACTTCTTGATAAAAACAATACAAAAAATCCCTCTCTTTTACCTCTTTTACTCTTTTACTCTTTGTTAAAAAACCACAGCGAAACCCCATCTCTCTTTCCTCTTTTCCTCTTTGTTAATAAAAACGAGACCCACTAAAACCAATGTAACGATAAAATGGATCAAAACTTAATAGAGCAAATACGGCACGCTAACGACATCGTAGAGGTAGTTCAATCCTACCTCCCACTTAAGCACGTTGGTTCAAATTGGCGTGGCATTTGCCCCTTTCATAACGATACCACACCCTCCCTCTACATCAGCCAACCAAAACAAATCTATAAATGCTTCGCTTGCGGAAAAGCAGGCAACGTTATAGGCTTTGTGGCAGATTACGAAAAGCTTAGTTTTATAGAAGCCGTAAAGAAACTTGCCCAAAGGGCTGGCATTCAGTTACCTCAATATGAACAGACCAAAATAGTATCCACAAAACGTGAGCAACTGCTCAGCATTTATAAATCTTCCCGGGAGTTCTTTAGCAATAACCTGTTTGCGCATGGTCCTCAGGTTTTAAGTTATCTGGCAAAACGCTCTTTTTCTGCCGAAACTGCCAAAGAACTGGAACTGGGGTATGCCTTAAACAGCGAAAAATCACTGCTAAACCACTTGATGAAAGAGGGATATAGCGTTTCGCTGCTGAAAGAATCCGGGCTTTTTGGCAATTATAGCGGTAATATTGTGGATATCTATCGTGATAGGCTTATGTTTCCCATTCACAATAGCTTTGGTGAGGTTATAGCCTTCGGTGGAAGATTGCTGGAAGAAAAAAGCGGAGTAGGAAAATACATAAATTCTCCCGGAACCGAGCTTTATACAAAAGGCAAAGAGCTGTATGGCTTGTTTAAAACCAAGTATAACATCAGCAAGGTAGGCAGAGCTCTTATTTGTGAGGGTTATTTCGATTTTCTGCGGTTATACGAAAGCGGTTTTACAAATTCTGTGGCAAGCTTGGGAACGGCATTAACGGAAGATCAGGTTACCCTGCTTTCCAGATTTTGTAATAGCACCATGATGCTTTATGATGCAGATGCTGCGGGTATAAAAGCAGCCATAAGAGGTGGTTTACTTTGCTTAGCCCGCGGAATGGAAGTTCAGGTGGTTTTACTACCCGAAGGTGAAGATCCGGATTCTTTAATTCTGAAACAAGGCAAATCTGCCATGCAGGATTATTTGGACAGGGCACCTCATCTGATAAATTTCCTGGCTACAGATAAAAGTTTGAACCAACCTGTTGCAGAACGCATAGAGCTAATTTTGGATTCTTTGCGAAATTTGAAGGATCAAATTAAGCGGGAATTATTGCTGAAGGATGTGTCTGATGCTTTTGGGATAACGCTTGGAGCACTAAACAGTAAACTGCATAGAAGCAGTGCTGTGCAATATCAGCCTGCCACTGCTGCTCCCTCTGAAAGCAAACCTGCCGAAAGCTATGAAGAACGCCACACATTAATTTTAGCACTAAAAGACTATGAATCATACAAATTACTTGCAAGTGAGGTAGATCAGAGTTATTTTAGTAATAGGCTGTATCGTGACCTGTTCTCATTTTTGGTTGCCCAAAGCCTTTCTGCCGATAGCTTCGAGCCGGCAGCACTGATGGATTTAGTAGATAATAAAGAGATAAAGGAAAGATTGGCTGAGCTTCTGTTCGAGGATTTACGGCAAATGCGCTTTGAAGATTGCCTGTCAGGCTTGCGCCTCCGAAAGATACAAAGAGATTTGGAAGAAGTGAGGAGTGCTTTAAACAAAGACCCAAATAACCTTGAACTCAACGAACAGAAAGTTAAGCTGACCCTTAAGTACAGAAGCATGACCACTGCTGTACTTAAGAAAACCCTTCTATAGCGCCCTACAAGGAGCATTGATGATTACTTACAACGAATGTTTAAAGAAACTGGTGGAACTGGGAAAAGAAACCGGCTACATCACATTCAAGCAAATTAACGACATATTGCCCAACAGTCCGTTTTTCCTGGATAAAGTGGATGATATTATCTTCGATCTGTCTCAGGATGGCATAGAGATTATTGATGAAACGGAAAAGCGGATCACCAAAGGCGGAGCGGCAATAAGAAAACCAACAGCCCCCAAGAAATTTAAAACAAAACGCTTTTACGATGATCCCGTGCGGATGTATCTGCGGGAAATGGGAAGAGTTCCCCTCCTGGATAGAGAAGGGGAGGTTCGTGTAGCCAAAAAGATCGAAACCTATCAGAAAATGATTAACCAAAACGTGTTTCAATCCGGCAGCACCCTGCGGGAAATGTATAACTTTCTGCACCGCTATCGTGAACGCCGTGTTCGTTTAGACCAGATTTTCAAGGTGGATATCGGAACCTGGATAGATAAAAACCAGGATGTAAAGATAATCGATAAGTTCAAAGAAATTTTAAAAGAAAACGAAACCAATCTGGATAAGGTTGGTGCTATTCTGGATAATTGCGATTTTGATGAAACCGGCACCGCAAACCGCCAGGAAGAAATTGACGATATCCGTAATCTGATAATTAATACCTTTATGATCCTGGGTTATAACGATAAACTTATAAAACGCATGGTTTATCGCATCCGCAGCCTGGTGGAACGCATTGAAGAAAGCTACGAAAGCATCACAGAGCTTACTCGCATCAAACGCTATACCATAGACGAAATTTGCACCTATGGACGTCGCGCTAAGAAAAGTGATGAGGATTTCGAAGAAGTTAAAACCGAAACCGGAATAGACCCCAATATCTTTGTGGAAACCCTGCGTAAAATTAAAAATGCCCGCCGTAAAATCCGCCGTGTAGAGCTGGAAACTAAGATGACTGGCAACGAACTGGTGTTCTTATTGCGAGAAATTGACCGCGCCGAACGCAACAAAGAAAAAGCTCAGAACGAGATGATCGAAGCAAACGTGCGCTTGGTTATCAGCATTGCCAAACGCTATAATAACAGAGGCTTGGAGTTTCTGGATTTAATTCAGGAAGGTAACACAGGCTTGATGCGTGCTGTTGAAAAATATGACTATCGTAAGGGCTATAAATTCAGCACCTATGCCACGTGGTGGATAAGGCAAGCCATCACCCGCGCCATAGCAGATCAGGCACGCACAATCCGCATTCCTGTGCACATGATAGAATCCATAAACAAGATAAACCGCACCAGTAGACGCCTGATGCAAAAGCTGGGACGCGATCCTTACCCCGAAGAGATTTCTGAGGTTTTGGATATCCCGGTGGAAAAGATAAAAAACATCCTTTCCATCAGCAAAGAACCGGTTTCACTGGATAAACCAATAGGACACGATAGCGAAGATAGCATTCTGGGCGATTTTATTGAAGATCGCACCATAATCTCTCCGGAACGCATGGCGGAACGCAGCCTGCTTAAAAAACAGGTGGATGAAGTGCTAAAAACCCTCACAACCCGCGAGGAAAGGGTTATTCGCCTGCGCTTTGGCATAGATGATGGCTATCACCGCACCCTGGAGGAAGTGGGAAATATCTTTCAGGTTACCCGCGAACGAATCCGCCAGATCGAGGATAAAGCCCTAAAAAAACTGCGGCATCCCTCCAGATCTGCAATCCTGCAGCAATTCCTGGATAACTTTCATGTGAAATAATTCGCTATATTATTGTAAAAAAGGCGGGATTTGATCCCGCCTTTTGCTATAGGTAACGATATAAGGGTGAAATGTATCTTGCAGTTTATTTAGGCGGCTCCCTTTCATTAGGAGTAGGGAGAGGTTTTTTGTCAGCTTGTCAATCCTGCGAAGACAAGAATCCATTTTAGAAATGTTT
>JAQVMI010000181.1 GCA_028703735.1 Candidatus Cloacimonadota bacterium
ATGATTAAAGAGATATCGCTGGCTGCACTTTTGGGGGATGTAGTATTGAAATAAGGTTTAATCTCGCTGACCTGTAGGTTATTAAGCTTGGCATCCAAACGAACAATTCCGGTGCGGTTCATAGATTTTTGCACTGATACCCGGAATTCCGGTTTCAGTTTGAAAACTGCTGTTCCGGGATGCTCTTCAGTTAGCTTGGCAGCTAAAGACAGGGTGCTAAGTAGTAAAATGATTAAAGCTAAGCTCTTCATAATTCATCCTTATGGCTAAAATGTTTATAGTAGTGATTCCCGCATACGCTTATTGGCATTCTTACCATCGGAACTGTAGCGAGGAATCAGGTGTAAATGAAAGTGAAAAATTGTTTGATTAGCTGCAATTCCACAATTCATCGCCAGATTAAAACCTTGGGGAGCATGCTTTTCTTCCACAAAAAGTTTTACGGTTTTAGAAATCTCTTGCAAGGCAGATGCTTCTGCAGAATCCAATTCGAAATAATTGCTGCAATGACGTTTGGATATTATCAAAGCATGACCCTTGCTTACAGGGCGAAGATCCCATACAGCAAAAAAAAGCTCATTTTCTGCTATATATGTCGATTCTTGCAGATTACAAAAAACACATGGCATCATTAAACCTCTTTACCAGACAATATAACATCAAAGCATGTTTTAGCTAAAAAAAAGGAGCTAATCTCTTGGGTTAAGGAAAATATATCAAATTGGCTCATGGACTCCCACATATGAAGCCATCGATCAAATTCTAAACCCCTCTTAACTAAGCATTAAACATAACACTCAATTAAGAGGGGGATCAATCAGCATAAAGCTATTTCGTTCAGAAACTTACTGAACTGCTGTAACCCTATAGAAAGACATACTACCTGGCATGACGTGAACCCAGTAATTATTCGTGGTAGATCCCACGAAGCTGAAGTTTCCATCAGGGCTTTGACTGGAATAGATGTTAAAGCTTTGGTGAGGATAGGAATACACCCAGTCCAGCCGGATAGTGTTAGTCTCGGATAAATAGCTGATATCCAGGTCTTGGATGGGTGGTAACGCGCTGTTCTGCCACATTATACGGTTGTAAAGATCATGTTCAAAGGCAGACCCACTAAAAGCTCCCGTGAAATTGGTAAAGGTAACGCTACCTTGATTGTTTGTCTTGGAGACGTTGAAAGCTCCGTTCCAAGTATTGGTAGAAAAGACAGCTGAGTTAATTATAATGTTTTGAGAGTTGCTGATCTGGAGGAGCTTACCACCAGTGGCACCATTCTGGAAGGTGCAGTTGTTCATGCTGTTATTTTCGTCAACCCAGGCACCGGATTTAACGCTTAATCCGGTTGTATTGATATATTCGAAGGTGGCATAGGATGCTTCGATGGTTCCGCCACTTTCGATATTACAGCCATAGAAACCTGAACTGCCCAACCGGCTCAGCATAGCAGTCTGTTCCACACTACCCAGCAATCTCAGAAGTCCTCCATCATTCACTGAGAGCATACTTCCAGCATTCAATAATAAACCAGCTGCCGCACTGATATCCAGAACCCCGCTTACATCAACGTTTCCAAGGCAACTGAGGTCTGAATGCACTTCCAAATTGCCTCCCAGGACGTTGATCTCACCAGCGTTTACATTGAACCCGTAGGTATTGAGAACGCCGTTTATGACATTAAGTTCCCCATTAACAGTTAGCGGTGCTTGCAGATAGACGGTGCATTCAAGGTTATCCTTTTGCACGATGAAATTATTGCAATAATTGCCTCCGCTTATTTCGACAAGGTTCATATAGCTTCCACCAGACATACGTAGTTCGCCGTCCACAGGTTCATAAGCTCCGGCAGACGTGGCAGAAAATCCAGCCCCTACGCTCAGGAAAGCGTTTTCAAACAAACGAAGGGGAGCACTATTAATCACCAGTGTTTTATGCGTAAGCTCGAAGCTTCCGCTTAATACAGACATATCGCAATTCAGATATACGACATTAGACCTCATTTCCAGCCAGGGAGAGTCATTAATAAAGCTGCCCTGATCGATGGAAAGTGACGCACCAGTGTAATTGACAAATTCCCCGTGCACAATTACCGATCCGGGACCAGTGGTTAAGCTGCCCCGCAGGTCGAGATTGCCGTCAACCTCAAAGGTTCCACCATCACCCACAAATAGTCCGGCTGTGGTATCGAAAATGGAATTACCGGTTACGTGGCAATATGCTTCATTGAGGTTAAATGTATTCACAGGATACAATCTGAGATCTCCATTAATTAACAATTGATTGCCGTTATTTGTGATGTAGTCGATCACAGGATCCTCATCGGTAGCGTAGATTTCCAGATTACCAAATTTACTTGCTGCAGAGGCATTCGTAATAACTGCTCCGTAGGAATTATCCATCCGTGCGGTTGATCCGGTAAGGTCGGCATTGCTATATTCCGCAAAAAGCCAATCCCCACCGCAATAGAGATATCCAGTGCTTACACTTGTGTTTGAACCAGATTGCCAATTTACATCATCATTTACATCAAGAAAGCTATTAACGGAATTCATTCGCAGGGTTCCGGAAATTTCCAAATCATTATTAATGGTGACCACCTTTCCGTTCACGTCAAAGATACCAACTGCTACGTTGAGAGTTCCAAAGATTTGCAGATTGGAGAGGCATATAACAGAATTTTCCCGTATGTCCTGCTCCAATATAATGATTTCTGAGCTTTGTATATCATGAGAGAGCAGATTGCTTTGATTCCGGACACTGCCTTTATTTATAGTGAGGTTTAAGAAACTTGATCCGGTACCTAATTGCAGATTACTGCTGCCGGTGCCATAGAGTTCAACCAAACCGCCAAAGCTTAGCCCACCCCTGGTGTCCGTAAAACCACCGTTGGTACGTAAGGTACCACCAGTGATGTTGATATTCAGGGAATTCACGCTTGGGGCAATAGAGATCCCGTTATCTTTGAGGTCGATTGTGCCACCGCTCATCACGATTCCCGCTGCTGCTCCAAAGGCAAAGCTGCTGGCAAGAGAACCGCCATAGACATTGATGGTGCCTCCATTATTATTGAAAAAACCGTTTAAGTGGATGCGTTGTGTAGCTCCCTGATAGAGGTTTATTGTGCCAAGTGGATTTACATAGTACGATCCGTAGATACCGTTTTGTGCAAGATCCCACGCTGTAAAAGTGCCGGTAACTACTTCCAAAGCTCCCCCTGTCCACGAGTAACTGGCACAAGTTACTAATGCCAGGGGATTGCTTACTTTGAAGTACCCTGATTTGTTCAGGATTAAGCTATTGAAGTTTTCGTTATTGTTACAATATTGAGTGCTGCTGCCGTCAAATGTCACACTACCCGTTCCTTCCGTAAATGCAGCAACTCCAAGTTGATTTACCCAGTTTCCTGCCACTTTCATTGCTGGAGGCGCAACAAAACTTCCGGCAACAATCCGGAAGTTTCCATTGATATCAAGTGTTCCTAACCCGGTTACGCTATTTGACCTACTCAGTTCAGTTCGTAACGGAGCTTTATTGATATCAAGATTGAAGAGGTTGCTCCCCGTGAATGTGCTAACCTGACAATCCTGTCTGCCATAAAGCTCGATGGTTCCACCACTGGGATTGAAATCCGAGCGCTCCACCAGGAAGCTTCCCACGGTGCGGATGGTTCCGCCGGTGATATTGTCGTTAAAACTGAACATGTCGGGCACAAGGATACCCTGGCTTTGGAAATCTAATACTCCTCCACTCATATTGAGAGTAGCAGTATCAATATAAGAGAAATAGGCTATGCTGCTTCCGCCATCCACGCTGAAAGTTCCACCACTGATGGTAAGCTGTCCACGCAAGTCGATAAAAGAAGTGCTTCTCTGGCTATAATTGATTGACCCAGAAGAAAGGTTTATATACCCAAAGATTCCAGGATCGTCCAAAATTGCCACAGAGAAAGATCCACCCGTAACAGCATAGGCACCGGCAGTCCAATTGTAGTAATCGGTTACAATTGCCACCCCCGTGGGAATCTGCCATAATCCTGCACCTTTATTCAGTTCCAGCCGGTAAAAACGTTCAGTTGAGATAACTTGGTTTCCAATACCATCCAGAATTACAGTGCTAACCCCACAATTGAACGCAGTGGGACCAAGGGGATTTGTCCAATTGCCTTTCAGCCGGATCGTCCGGTTAAAAGCATTGAACACCCCGCCCTGAATGTCCAGATTGCCTGTTATTCTAATATCAGAGTCCAGGCTTACAGAGGCTGTTCCTTCTTTGTTTATAATCAGATTGCACACGTAGCTGTCTGTCCCGTTGAAATTTATGCTGGAGCTATATGTGCTGGTCATCTGGACAGTCCTGTTATTGGCAAAGTATCCTCCCGTATGGACTATTAGATCATTACGCAGGAAAGTAGTGCCGGTATAAGCTTGAGAAAGTGTGCTGCCTGCACTAACAATGATATCTGCATTCACAGTTAGCGGGGAAGTGGATAAATCGCTGATCAGAACTCCATAGGGGCTTTCTTTGCTTGAGATCAGGTTGTATAAAGACGCCGGCGAATGGCAAATTATCTGTGAAGTGCCAGTGCCAATGAATTCCAGTGAGCCTCCAATCATATCAATGGCGCTACCCTGGTGAAACACCAAGTTGCCTTGGATATACATATGCCCCTGATACATAAACCAGGTGCTGGAGCCAGCATAGAAATTAATGTCTCCATCAATGATGTAAACTGCATCAGGGCTGGAAAATGTAAGCAAACCATAGTTTTCGATATTCTCCGAAACCGACAAAGTACATGAACCCATCCTTAAGGCAGCGCTGTTATTAATGGTAACGTGTTTTACTTCTCCATCCTCTGTCATA
>JAQVMI010000182.1 GCA_028703735.1 Candidatus Cloacimonadota bacterium
CTGATACTTGGCATGAAGCAGCAATGGAAGGCAATTCAAAAACCATATCTGCAGCAAGCTCCCAAAATGATGAGCCTGCAAATAGCCAATACGCTTATTACTTATCTGCAATACTGGCTAATTTTGAATCTGTTTATCCCAATAACGTGGCTTAATGCTTGCATACGCATGGGCTTAACGCAGTTTTCCAATTCCATTCCCATCACCATAGCAGGTTTGGGTTTGCGGGAAAGCTTTGCAATTCACTTCCTGCGTAGCACCGGAATCAATGCAGAGCAAGCCGTTTCCGCCACCCTTAGTTTGTTTCTGATACAGGATGTTCTTCCGGCACTTGTGGGTGCCTATTTTTTAATTAGGACGAAGCGAATAGCAGGCTAAATTTTACCTTATCACCGCCATCTTGCTGGTTTTTATCTGGCTTCCGCTTTGTGCTCTCCAGAAATAAATTCCCGAAGATACCTTGCTGCCGGAATTATCCTTTGCATCCCAAGCTAAAGTGTTTGAGCCTTTTTTGTAAGTGGCAGCAGGAAAGCTGCGGACTAATTGCCCCTTTATATTGTAAATTTCAAGGTTCAACAAAGCAGTATCAGCCATTTTTAAAGAAAGCTTCATCTCCGAACTAAAGGGATTGGGATAGCTGTTTCCCAGCTCAAATCCCACAATTGGAGCCATTTCATCCACTGCAGAGGAGCCATTTCGCTCGTAAACCATCCATCCGGTCAATTGCACGGCGTTGCGATGTCTGTGAGAATTATCCACAAAGGCAAACCAATCCTGTCCCACGGGAATATCAAAAGTGGCATTGCCATTAGAGGTAGGGCTAAGATAGTTGCTGGCAGATCCCATGCTATCTATTTGCCAGAATAGCAGATTATCGGTATCCATAACCATGAAGGATGCATTGCTTGGATTTGCTACATATTTGTAATGGTAGGGTTTGGGACCCAAAATATCAATATCGTCCCACAAATTAAAGCCGGTTACATAATAACCATAACTTTGGTATGAGATGGAGAAACGATGATCTAACACGCTATCCACCGGAGTTGGTATTTGTTCCAAAGCAGGCTGTGGCAGTGGCATTGGCAGAACAAATAGATACATGTAATTTTCGCCGCTAACAGAATTCTCCACAAGCTGTATATAGGTTCCGGCTAAAGCAGGATACAAGGCAAAATTGGTTTCTACTCTGGCACGGAAATTACGGTTATCACCTATGGTAAACAGAACAAATCCCTCGTTATCGGTATATTGCTCGTTATCAAAGCGATTTGTGGTTTCGTATATAGCCAGCACCACTCTTGCTCCATCCACAGGTTGCAAATTGATATCCACTACCTGAATGCGGATTGTGGCGCTGCCTTGGGAATAACGCTCTGTTACAGGGGTAAATAACCCAGCCGACCGGGTTTCAAACACACTGCCAAAAACCTTGCCCCATCCGTTTTCATAAACAAGGGGATCGTTTATATAGCCGTTCACAGGTTCCCAGGCAACCCAATTCTCATCCCAGAATTCATTCCAGGTGTGGTCTGTAGAAATGGAATTTATACTGGTGCAAGGTATTAATGCCAATCTTGCACAGGCTGCGGTTAAATCCGCATATTCTCCACAACGTCCAATGCGCTTGGCAATTATTCTTACAGGCTGATGCGGACGTTCATTATTTGAGGTGAAGCTCATATTCTGATTTATCCACCATTGTATCTTCCGGATTGCGTCATTATCGCTGCCATCCCGGTTAAACAGAGTTTGGCACTCTGCCAATGCCTGGCTTAGCACAGGATACTCGCCATCGGCAAGGCTATAAAGATAGGTTCGCCAAAATTTCCCTACCGGTGGAGCAACAATGTTATTGGTATGGGTAGAATTGTTTTCTACAATAATTGGATCTATATAGGCTGCAATCTCATCGGTGATTTTGGGATGCACAATATACCAGTAATAGATCTCACGGGGAACGCTAACTTGAACGGTTACGCCTGCTTCGTTCTTTTTAAAATAGCTGGTGGTGGAATAGTAATTTCCACCCTGGGTCGATAGACCCGTATCCACAACCTGCACATAAGGAAGCTGACCTGCCATGGCATAGATTGCCACTGCGTTTTCGGTAAACATCTCGGGCAAGGCATAGCTGGAATTGAGGTATAGGGGAGATGAATTTGCCACACAAAAAGCAATTTCATCCACATAAGGATCTACGGCATTATTAATTAGGTTTGCCCAGATAAGCTGCTTTTCCGCAGTAAGCTGCACCAGTGTTCCAGATAGCTCTGCCCTGAACCAATCCGGAGCTTTCTGTATTGCCAGCCTGCTTTCCGGAAGCAGAGAACCCATGCTGCCCATGGGAACACCTGTAGATAGGGAATTGTTAAATTGCATCCCATATTGTGCTTTGGCAGGTAGCAAAAAATCAAGATCCATGTAGTCCATGGTTTGCCATTCTTCACGATCAAGCGGTTCGGGTGTGGCTATGGGTGGAACTGTGATAAATTCCGTTACTTGGGGCTGAACCCCCACAACAACGTCCGAAACCGGAATCTCGCGAACGGTTAAACCACGGGGAGTGGCAAACAAACCTGTGCATAGCACAAGCAATAATACCAGATAACTCACTTTCATTTTATTACCTCAATCTTGTTGTTAATTTATGGGTTGCTTAGCAGAAAGCCAGAGCATAAGTAGTAGCCTTTTTTAACGAAAGAGTTACTTCTTTAGATGTTTAGAGCAGAGAGAAACTAAATCCCAAACCCAGAAGCTGCTTCCATTGCAATTCGTGCACAGCTTCTTTTTCGTAGCGTGCTTCGAAGGTTGCGCTAACAGTAAGCATTTTCCACAGTTTGGCAGTAAGCACGTTTTCCCACATCATGTCTGGAGATTTCCAATCCTCGTTCAATTCGTCCTTTTTGGAATTAAATAATGCCTGATAAACCTGCAACCTGCTTTTTAGATTGGCATCGATGGGACTGAAATTATGTTTGTATTCGGTAACCATTTCCAAGCCTCCATCCACAGTGCTGTAAGTGTCACGCTCGTTGGTAGCTGCATCCAAAACATCTCTATCCAGATTCTCGCGGAAGGCAGCACCAAAGCGGGTGCTAAGAAAATTGTTATCCGTTTCCACAAAGGTGCGTATTACACCGGCGGTTTCTGTGAATAGTATGGGATTTATCACTCGCGTAAGTGTGTTATCGGATAAATCTATAAACTGGGATTCCATTCTTGCTGCTACAAAGGGATCCAACCAAGCATTAGTAGTAAAGCGTAAAATGGATTCAAGATCAATTTTATCTGTAGATTTCTCTGGTTTTGCCCAATACTTATCACCGACTGCATTGGTTTTTTGCAGATGAGTTTGTCCAAAGGCAAGCTTTAAGGTTGTTTTGTTTTGTAACCAGGGCTTTAGCTGCTTTTCGGCACTGGTATTAACAGAGGAAAGCCAGGTAACGTTGCTTAACTCGGTTCCTACCCAAGAACTGCTATAGGTGCTTTGGGTTAGCGAAAAATTGAGATTAGAATCCAGCTTCCAGGGTTCACCGCTTAAAATGAGTGGTAATGCCAGCACTATTGTGAGAGTAATCGCATATTTTATCATGGCTGTGCTCCTTCTATACCCAAATGCCTTTAGCGGTTAAACCAAGCTTGGTTTTCTCCACTAAGTTGGCTTGAACTGTGCTCAAATCCGCAGTGTTAACATACGCAAACACCCCAAAGGTGATAGCACTTGCATCTGCAGCAGTAATCGCAACTGTTGGAGCAGGGTCTTTTATCACTTTTTCTTCCGATTGCACAATCAGCAGCAGTAATTCCCGTGCCAGGGATAGGTTTGTTGTTCCGGGAACACTAATGGAAAGCTCAATTCTGCGAGTAGGCATTGCGCTAAAATTCGTGATGGAATCGTTAGAGAGCTTTGCATTGGGAACTATCACTTTGCGATTATCACTGGTTAGAATAGTGCAGTGGAATACACCAATATCATGAACTTTGCCTGTGACCCCAGCCCCGGTGATAGTTTCTCCCACTTTGAAGGGCTTGAAGATAATTAGCATAACTCCCGCAGCAAAATTGGCTAATGAACCCTGAAGTGCCATGCCAACAGCTAAACCAGCTGCACCAATCAGGGCGATAAATGATGTGGTCTGTACCCCCAATTTACCAATAGCTGCTATTATAACAAAGATAAGAATTAATGCATAAACCAGATTTCCTACAAAGGTTACCAGCGAGGCATCCACTTTACTGCGAGTCATTAATTTTCGCATAAGATTGGATACCAGCTTTGCCACCCATTTACCCACTATGTAAATTAGGACGGCAGCCAGTATATTTAAGCCAATAGTGGTTAAAAATTGCGGAGCTTGGCTTAACATTGCTGTCCAGGCAGAGGGGATAACAACAGTTGGTTCAGGCATAAGAACTCCTTATCTTAAAGTATAAATATCCTTGCTAACTTAGCGTTTGTTCTGTTTCTTTGCTGCTTTGGTCTCTCTATCTCGCCTGTGCCAGATCAGATGCAATTCGAAACCCACGAAGGCGAAGAAAAGTCCAAGCATTCCTTTCCACAACAGGATTGGAAACAGCAGAAACAGTGCTGCACCTATGAAGGTAAATTCTATAGCTGCCAATAGGTATTGATTCATTATAACTTCCTTATTAAGTTCTTTTATACAGGCAGGAATACCGTAATTTTGGTTCCCAGCCCGGGATTGCTTTCAATTTGCAATTTTGCATTCATAAGTTTCAGCGAGGTTTGGCATAGGTGAATGCCCAAACCGATTCCGCTGTTTTTCTTGTTCTTTTCTTTTTGTTGATATCTTCCCCGCATGATGCTCTTGAGGTCTTTGGGGCTTAT
>JAQVMI010000183.1 GCA_028703735.1 Candidatus Cloacimonadota bacterium
AATAAAAATCGTGGTCATGAGGGGTCCTTGTTCTGGACTCAGATGAAAGAGGTAAAGTCGAAATCTTCTCGCTGAAATCATGGTGATCCCCCAGTCCTCTATACTCGTGTATCCGGATAGAACTTGAGGAAGGGAGGGGTGCAGCTTTGATATATCTTCGTATGTTCCTTTTGTGATAGCTGTGCTAAGCGATAAAAGTTTTCGGATAAAGCTCTGGATCGCTTTGTATAGATTGTAATCAAGGATATCTGGACTTGCTCCCCAACCCATAGCAAGCAGAATCTCAGCTTTTAAATTCTTGATGATTTTCTTGCTCTTGCTTTTCACCGCTTCATAGCTAAGATTGTTGGCTTCAGAGTATGCTTTCAGAGTGTCATATTCTTTTAGTTGGAGATAGGATTTGTAGTTTTGACTACAGAGTATAGATTCCGGAATAACGTGTAGGTATGTGGCAAGACCTATCTTACTGGAATTAGCCAATAAATGATGCATTAGCTCCGATTCGCAACATAAAGATTTATAAAGCAGTTGCTCTCCTTTCCGAGCCCGATAATGCTCACAGAGAAGGCTATGGACAACTTTTTTTACCCAGCTATTAATCTCATTTATTCGATTCTGAGATTTTAGCAGGCGATAAATAGTTTCTTGAGCGATGTCGTTTGATAGTTCAGGATTATGTGTCCTATTTAGGGAGTAATGAAATGCTTCGTTATGGTAAGATGCAAAAAGCTCTTCCACTACTTTGGGATACAGCGCGTTAACCTGGCTCTTGATGTCATCTGCTGAAAGCGGAACTTTGAGCAATTTGATCAAAGCGATATTGCTAAGTTCATTAGATATATTCAGATTTCCAAAACTGCTTTGGGTCAACTCTGTTATACAATTGACAATATCTTCATATCGATGCATATTCTGGGGCATTGCATCCTGTCTCATTTTCGACACCTCATCATATCGTTAATAATCTCTCATTATTCACTTTAGTATTGAATAGCTGAACAAACAAGCCAGATACTTTTTTACCACTGTTATCCGTACAATAAATCTGTCAATCCTAAAATCCGTTACATCTTTGCACATCATTGTTGTGATGATCCAGGGTGATCGTTTTCTTACTCTGGATCAATAGCGGAATAGAAATCCAAACCATCATTGCAAATCAGTCTTCCCCCCCAAGCTCTTAACAGCATACACTATCAATCCCCTAAGTTACCTTGTAGCTTCAAAAGTGCCTGTAAAGTAACTGCAAGGTTACTGGAACCATGCTGTTAGAAGTGCGGATTCTGCAGCCGGGTAAACCTGTGGCTAAGAATTTTAGTTGACTTGCTGTGGGGACAAATAGAATTGGGTAACTAATGCAAGATTGGAATTAATTATGAAAAAAATAAGTATCCTGTTGTTCCTTGTTACCCTTGCTTTGGGCTTGTTTGCTCAAAGTGGTTTATTCGATCTATCCTATGCCATAAAATTGGTAGAGGCAGATTCTATAATGGTTTACAACGGCTTTGTTGGCAGTGAACCGGCAAACAATATGGTGAAATACACTCCCGCTGCCAATGATCTGGTATCTGCTATCATACTATTTGTGGAGCCCAAAACCCAGCGCATGATAGGTTGGTTTGTGAAATATAACTCTGAAAATACCGAGGAAAATGATGATTATGTGGTTCGCACTTTGGCAAAACTGCATGGAGAAACCAATCATTTCGATGATGATACCCAGCAGCTTATCTGGTATTTATCCACCACGCGAACCGTTCATGTGATGTATTCTGCCGATAACAGCCTTACTGTTCTATATTACGATTCTCATTTCCCGGAGCTGTTTAAAACGCACAAAACGCCAGAAAGTGAACAGCCAGAGGTTATAAAGAGTTTTGATTGATATTTCCAGTTCGTAATTGCACTCGCCTCGAGTGCTTTTTTTTGCAGACAGTCGAGGCGACTGTCGTTACTGAAGTGTCCAGATCGTAATTATTAGCACTCGCCTCGAGTGCTTTTTTCCGCTTGTCATTCCTGCGAAGGCAGGAATCCATTTTAGAATTGTTCCAGTGATAACATGCTGTTAACCAACATATTACAGAGATGACACGATGTGGTTTGGGAAAACTGGATTCCGGATCAAGTCCGGAATGACAAAAGTAACTCACATAGAATGACAAAAGTAACTCACATAGTTTGAAAGAGAGCTATAACCCCTACCGCCGAATGTTACCCACCGCTACTTGATTATTATTCTGGCTCATTTCGCGGCGTATTTGCTCTTGTTGGCGCTTGAATTCTATCATTTGCGCATCGTTTAGCTTTTCTGCCCCTACCATTTTGAGATTGGTGGGGTTTATGAAGCTTTTCCCCTGAATCAAACCAAAATGCAAATGTGCCCCTGTGGATCTGCCTGTGGAGCCAACCCTGCCTATAACCTGCCCCTTTTTAACACTTTGACCCTTGCGTACAGAAATAGAGGCAAGATGCGCATATTGAGTGGTTAATCCACTTGGGTGTTTTATCTGCACCTGGTTTCCCCAGCCACCGCTATAAGCTGCTGCAGTAACACTGCCATTGGCAACAGCATAAACAGGAGTTCCATAAGAAGCCCTATAATCCACTCCCTGATGATTTGCCCACCTGCCAAAAAAGGGATCAAGCCGCTTGCCAAATTTGGAAACTACATGGATGCTGCCTAAGGGGAAGCCAACTCCCGCACTGCTGCGGCTTTTCCCCTGTAGATTATATAATCCATTCACTACAGACGTTTCGTCCTTATCCTCATAGCGAAACAGCTCGTGAGAACCGGTTCGTTCGCCACTATACTGAACATAATATATCTTCCTGCCTGGCAATGTTTTCCCTTCGAATATACGTTCTTCGGCATATACTTGGAATCTATCACCATTACGGGCATCCCTCTGGAAATTTATCTCACCTTCCAAACCATTATTAATGTTCTGCTTATCACGGGGTGAAATTCCCATACTAAGCAAGGTTGCATCCAGGGTGTTTTGCATAACTCCCTCTATCATGCGCTTTTGCAGGATAACCGGCAGAGCTTCCAGTGTGTAAACCAGGGAATCGCCCTGCACCACGAAATGATGTCTCTTGGTTGGTTCCTGCACAAACATCAGCTTGCTGATATGTTGTTTTCCCTCATCCAGCAACACTTTTAGGGTATCACCCGGTTGAATGGTGGTTACGTCAATATAGTCCCCAAAGCGGAAAGATAAAATGGCTATTTCCTTAAGCGGCAGGTTAAACTTTTCCAGCACGGAAAAGATGCTACCACCCGAGGGAATAGTCTCTGTTATCCAGGGTTCTACAGGTTTGGCGTTTGGGATATCCTTGTCTTTGTAAGAATTTGGATTGCTGGGCATAAAGCTGGCAATGGTGAAGGTTATTAGCAATATTGCTATCAGGGTTAATAAAATGTGTTTCCCCCAATTCACAGGCTTTCTCCCTGGTTTATTTCTGTTACAGGTGCTTCGAGATCCACCACCCGCCTGTAATCGAAAGGATGATAGTGAATGTGCACCTTGCGCAAGCCGCTGCTGTATTTGTCTAACAGCCTGGTCTCCACAGCCTGAGAAATATGATGTCCTGCATCCACGCTGATGCTGCCATCCACTTCAATAGTCATGGCTACTGTGTAATATGGTCCGAAACGATGGATACCCAATTCGTCTATCCGTATCACACCCTTTACTTGCATTGCTTCACTTTGAATTTCCTTGCTGAAGTTATCATCTGGTATGCTATCCATTAGCTCGTTAGACGAATCCATCACAATCTCGAATCCGGTTTTTATAATGTAGATAGCTACAATTGCTCCGGCAGCAGGATCCATCCAATAATATCCCATTCTTCCCAAAATAACACCTACCACCACTGCAACAGAAGCCATAATGTCGTTCAGGTGGTCATTTGCCAGTGCTTTCAGGGTTGGATTGTGGGTTTTTAGCACATTTCTACGGGTATAGAAATAAAGATAAAGCTTTATGCAAAAAGTGAACACGGCAATAATGAGAGCAAAAATGGAAGCAGATTGTCCCGTTTGAGTGTGTGTTATTAGTTCATAAACCTTATTAATGGATTCCCAAAATATCGCGATACCAGTGGTTAAGATGAAGGCACCCACCACTATTGCAGAGATAGATTCCAGTTGCCTATGCCCATAAGGATGCTCTGCATCGGCAGGTTTACGGGCATGATGCATAAAGATTTTAACCGCAACATAATACACAACATCCGAGGTGGAATTTATTCCATCGGCAAGCAAGGCAGGGCTGTGCCCTATAATCCCGATGCTGGTTTTTAGTATAGAGAGAAAAATATTGGAAAAAAGACCCAAATTTACAGTTAAACTGGTTAGTTTATCACGATCGTTCATCATTATGCTGTTTCCATAGTGTCGAATAAAGATAACTGAGGAAAGGTTTTGCGTAACCTATTGCGGAATTCATCCGCATCTATAGAAGGAGCTCCAATTGCTTCAGAATTGATTGCCACAGCCTTTATGTTGTAAGGAATCAGGCATTGGGGATGATGGTGTTCCACAAAAGCTTTCAGCTCGTTAACTGGCAGTTTTAGGCATTCCGGATGGCGAAAGTATAGCTTATAGGGCTGCAAACTGCTACCAAGGTGTTTGTAAATATTGCTTGTGATGGCTCCGGGAAAGTATATGCTGCTAAAGGGCGTATCCTGAAGGAGGCTGATTAACCTTTTCTCGTTTGATATCAATGAGCTGAATCCTGCTTCTGTCCATAGATTATCCTGCTCCAGCATAATTCCCTTAGCTTCATGAAGTTGTTTTATTGCCTGCGGAGTAAGCGATTTTATGGCAGGTAGCTGATTTAAAGC
>JAQVMI010000184.1 GCA_028703735.1 Candidatus Cloacimonadota bacterium
TTCCGATCTCTGGCGGCATAATCATCAAAGCTATTATAGCGATTCATGTGATCCGGAGTAATATTAAGCAGTACAGCAACGTCGGGTTTAAAGCTACTAATAAGATCAAGCTGAAAGCTGCTTATCTCAAGTACAATGAATTCAAATCCTGGTTCGTGAATTGGATAGCCACAAAAGGCATCACCAATATTGCCAGCAAGAATCGAACTGTAACCAAGCTTTATTAGGATATGGTGTATCAGGCTTGCAGTGGTGCTTTTTCCATTAGAACCTGTAACAGCTATAATTTTGGAATCAGCTGCTTTTATCCGAAAACCGAATTCAATTTCACTTATTAATTCTATTCCCTTTTCTCTTGCCCGCACTAATATTGGAACATCCAGGGGGATGCCAGGGCTGATTATAAGGCAGTCACAAGATAGTAATTTGTTTGTATGACCACCGAATTCGCAAGGGAAATCCTGCATCAATTGCGTAGCAGATGGTATTTTATCCTTCCACTGCAACTCGCTTAGAAATGCCTTGCCACCCAGTTCTTTTATCTTGTAAGCAGCAGCTATTCCGCTGCGTGCCATTCCCAGAATACCATAGTATTTGCTCGAATCAAACATTCTTTATTCCTTAACAGATTTCTATATTTAAAGTATTTAGCGTAGTTTTAAGGTGGATAGTCCCACAGCTACCAAAAGAATTGCCACGATGTAAAATCTGGTAACAATCTTGGTTTCATGGATGCCTTTCAGCTCGAAATGATGATGTAGGGGTGCACATAGAAAAACCCTGCGTCCCTGACCATACTTGCGTTTGGTATATTTAAACCAACTGGTTTGGATTATCACACTGCATGCTTCGGTTACAAAGATCATGCCTATAATCACCAGAAATATCTGCTCTCTAAGCAATACAGAGATAACTGCCAGTATTCCACCCAGGGTTAAGGAGCCGGTGTCGCCCATAAATACTTGTGCAGGATAGCTGTTGAACCACAGGAAACCTATTAGAGTTCCCATTAAAGCACTAATAAACACGGTTAGTTCGCCTGCACTGCTAATGTATTCCAGATTCAAATAACCTGCGGCAATATAGTTTCCCTTTAGATAGCTCATCACTCCCAGACCCAATGCTGCGAAAGCCAGGGTTCCGGCTGCCAAACCATCTAAGCCATCAGTTAAGTTTACGGCATTCGAGGTTCCGGTGATTAGGAAGACCACAAAGGGGATGAACAACCAACCCAACTCAATATACATGTTTTTTAAAAATGGAATTTGCAAAGCTGTTAAGTTCTCTGTAGCGGGACTGCTGTAATATATAGCCATGGTTAGAATCAAACCAACTGATATCTGCCCTAAAAGCTTGTAACGTGGAATCAATCCTTTTTTGGATTTCACAAAGTTCTTTAAATAGTCATCGATAAAACCAAGAATCCCTAACCATATAGTGGTTAAATACATCATCAGAATGGCAGAATTTGTTAAGATATTCCATAAAAGCGAGGAAAGCAGCAGCGACACAAGGATAATTATTCCACCCATAGTGGGGGTTCCTTGTTTCAGACGATGCTTTTCGGGAAGATCATCATCTATGGTTTCTACAGCGGATTTCCGTTTCAGCAATCTGATAAAAGCAGGGCCTACTAATAGAGAGATAATCAGAGAGGTGATAAATGCACCAATCGAACGGAAGGTAACATAGCGAAACACGTTAAACAGGATGCTGTATTTAGCAAGAGGGAACAGCAAGTGACAAAACATCAGTTTTCTCCTCTAAGTATGGGGATTAAACGCTCCAGGTGCATTCCGTGAGATGCTTTTAATAAAATCACTGCATCCTGTGGTATATCCTTAATCATATTGTCCGATATCAAGTGTTCGGTATCTGTGTAGCAATGGTGTTTTTCGCTTTTGGTTAGGCAGTAGTTTTTTGCCATGGTTCCTATTGTGAAAAGCCCACTATAGTCTTTCTCTGCGAGCATTGCTCCTACCATCTGATGATACATGGCAGATTTATCGCCCAATTCCAGCATATCTCCCAAAATGGCGAAATGTGGTTTGGAGGGCTCCATTAATTCCCAATACTCCAAAGCTTTTTGCATAGAAAAGGGATTTGCGTTATAGCAATCGATGATTAACAATCCACTCCCCCGAGGTTCATTCTGAGCTCGCATTTCCAAAAGAACAGGCTGGGAAAGGGATGCCTGTATCTGATGCTCCGCTATACCCAGCTTCAATGCCAAGACTATGGCAAAAGTAGCATTTACAGCATAGTGAGGGGCGGAATAGGGTAGATGCCAGTTGCTAAGCTGTAAGCCAGTATCAGGCAGATTGTGCAAAAGCGGAAGATTTCTTTTTAGACTAAAGCTCTGGCTATCTTGGTTAATCTTGTGGTTCACAATCTGGTATATGCATCTTTCTCCTAAGCCAATACCTATAGCAGTATCATCTGCGGCATAGCCTATAAAGCGAGGGTCATCTCCTGGATACAACCTTAAAGCGAGAGGACGCTTGAATAGATCTGATTTTTCGGCAAAAACTCCGTCCTCATCCCCAAAGAATTCCAGGTGAGAGGGTCCGATATTTACGATAATCCCCACCTCAGGAGTGATAATCTCTGCCATTTCATCAATTTCACCAAAATGATTGCTGCCAATTTCGAATATGGCATACTTATGTTTGGGTTCTATGCGTAGAATAGTTTTGCATACACCAATTTTGTTGTTTTCGTTTTTCGCAGTCTTAAGGCAGGATGCTTCATCCTCCAGAATGCGATTTATCAGTTCCTTGGTACTGGTTTTGCCTGTACTACCGGTTAAAGCAATGCGTTTTGCATTAAACATTTGCAGATATTTGGCACAGATTGACCCCATACCTTCCACACTATCGGGAACAAGAAAAATCTGCTTGTTGTTAGATTCCACTCCTGTTTGGGCAATAGCACAGTTTTTGCTATCTGCAAGAACACTGCCTAAGAAGCTGTGTCCATCGAAGGAATCTCCCTTTATGGCGATAAACAGGCTTTCAGGTTTCACGGTACGAGAGTCCGAAGAGATGTATTTATAACTCTTGGGTGGCAAATAACCACCTTTTAAAACGAGCTTTTCGGGTGCAAACATTAGCTTTAGCATGCAGGAATCAAGGGGTAGTATCAGCTCATCATCATCTTTTGGAGGGAGTTCTTTATGTCTTTCTGTTAATGCTTCCAAAGCTTGTTCTTTATCATCAAAAGGATGGCGAACACCCTCAATTTCCTGATAGCTTTCGTGACCCTTACCACAGATCAACACCAGATCACCTTCCTGGGCAAGCCGGATGAGCGATTTTATTGCCAGGCTGCGATCCCGGATTACCCACCAGGGAAGCCTGAGATCGCTATTCACCAAGATTTCGCTTATAATTGCTTCCGGAGCTTCACCACGGGGATTATCATCCGTGACGATAACTGCATCGCTGTGGTTTAGTGCGGCTTTTAACATCAAAGGACGCTTACCTTTGTCTCTATCTCCACCTGCACCAAATAAGCACAATATACGTTTATGGGGCAGAGTCTCTACAGATTTAAGCAGGTTCTCTATCGCATCCGGAGTGTGGGCATAATCTACAAAGATTCCTATTCCGAAAGGATTATCTACTTTTTCTATTCTGCCCTTAACGGGTGGAGCAGCAAGCATGGCTTCCTGGATATCAGCAGCAGGGAAACCCATAGAGTGTAAAGTAAGGGATGTTAAGCCAAGATTTTGAATGTTAAACCTACCGATTAGCTGACTGTGGATATCCAAGATAGTATCATCAATGCGAGAGATAAGCTTAAAACTACTCTGCCTGATATCAGTTATTATTTCTGTGATGCAAAAATCAGCTTGCTCCATACCTATGCTGAAGCTCTTTATACCTGCATCCTGTAATCTACCGTATATTACGGCTCCGAAGGGATCGTCCATATTAATAATAGCTGTGGCACCTAAAGCCATATTGTGCTTAAATAAGGTATATTTTGCTTCAGCATAGCTTTCCATATCTCCATGAAAATCCAAATGATCACGGCTAAGATTACTGAAAAGACAATAGTCGAATTGCACTCCATAGACTCTATCCAAACTAAGGGCATGCGAAGAAACTTCCATCACTACATAAGATACACCCTCGTTCGCCATTTGGGCAAAAACTTCGTTTAGTTGAATAATATCTGGGGTAGTATGTGCAGTGGGATATTTGGTTCCATCTATGTAATAACCCAAGGTGCCAATCCAACCACATTTAAATCCCAGCTTTCGCAGGGCTTCATATATTATAAGCGAAGTGGTTGTTTTTCCATTGGTACCTGTTATTCCTATTAAGGTAAAAGGTTTTTCTGTATTTTTTGGCAAATTGCAAAGCCACAATTTACGGGCTATCAAAGCTGCTGCTTTACGTGTGTCTGTTACCATTATGAGCTGTTCAGGATTATCCGCCAATAGTGTTTGGCAATTGGGATGGCTTGCACTGCAGGCTACTATAAATGCAGCTCCACTTGCTAATGCCTGGGGTATTACGCTGTGTCCATCGAAGTGTTCACCCTTTATGCATACAAATATATCTCCCTTTGAAACAAGGCGGTGATCGGTTTGTATTTTATTAATCGGGATAGCAATATTGTCTTTCGGGCGAGAACAAGAATCCAGTATAGTAGATTCCGAATCAAGTCCGGAATGACAAAACTGTCCGGGAAGACATTCATAGTTAAATCCTTCCAATAATAGGCTATGTTCTTTAAGAATAGCTATTATTCTTGTAATCACAAAGATGCTTCCAGCATACAATAGCTGCCTCTAAGAATTCTGCTGCCTGGAAGGACGGATTGCTTACGCA
>JAQVMI010000185.1 GCA_028703735.1 Candidatus Cloacimonadota bacterium
TTGCAGATAATATCCAAAACTTTGAAACGCTTGGAGCACCAGTTGGACGCTACTACACGTGGTCATTCCGTGAAATAGATACCTCCCAAAGTATAATTAAGGCTAAACGTCTTGATGATCTTGGCAGTCCCATCACAGGATGGGCTGCAGAAGGTAATCCTGTGTTTCAGAAATCCACGACCCATCAATTCTACACAGATTATGTGGGGTTAAGCGGACAGCACTTGCTTCTGTTTATTGGGGAAGGTGGCTCTAACAATAGCTATGCCCAAATGGTTAATCCATCAGGAGATCTTCCTTGGGGGCTCTCCGGACTACAAATAACCGGTTCACAACAAAGGGTTTATGGCGCATTTGTGGATGCGGGGGGGATTACCTTTGGTTATGAGTTAAATCAGAGCTCTTCTACCGGAATGCATATCCAAACTGTGAGGAGGGATGGCAGCTTTATGTATCCAGCTCCGGGATTAGCTTTGGACATGAGTAATCTACAAGCTTGTGCAGGCATGGAATTTGGCAGATTTACAGAGGGTGGACTTTTGGTAGCATGGAGTGCTCGATACAATAGCGGTGTAGAGTGTTACGATATGTATTACCGGACATTTAACCCTGCTGGTGAGGCTCTGGAAACAGAACCGCAGTTACTGTGCAGCGCACCTGATGATCAAAAAAACCCACATGTGGCACAGCCTTCTGGAACTGCCATGTATGTTTCGTGGGCGGATGCGCGGGCTGATTCACAAAATGGAGTTCATCTGCAAAAGGTTTCCTTCGGTGGTTCTGCCATTCCAGATGAGCCACAGGTTCCTGCCACACAGATGCTTAAATCACTTTATCCCAATCCCTTCTCAACCTCTGTAAATATCTGCTGGACACAAAAAGACAGCACTCCAGCCCAATGCTCCATCTACAATATCCGCGGACAATTGGTGAAACGCTTTGCTGCCCTGGAAGCCAAATCAGGAGAGCATCTCTTGCTTTGGAACGGTGAGGACAAATTGGGACGCAAAGTAAGCCCCGGAGTGTATATCATAAAAGTAAAAAGCGGTGATTGGACAAAGAGCGGCAAAATACTGAAGTGGTGATAGTTAATGTTCATTTGAGAGCAAAACATCCGAGGAACCGGGACAGCTTTTACCAATAAAACCAACATAACTCCGGCAGACCTACTCCAAGTTGAAAAACCGTGTGTAAAAAATTGAAAGGCTGCTTAGTATAGATTGTTTTACTTGACAAAAATGCTGTTGAACATGTAGTTTACTCAATTCGAATATATAGAGGTCTCAGATGAAACTAGTTCTTGCAGTACTCTTATTGCTTCTGGCATCCTGTTCGTCTTCGCGGAATCAGCAGGTTCTAAATGCGGATGAACAGCAGCCTGCCATCCTGATCACAATTCAGAA
The DNA here is from genome assembly GCA_028703735.1 of Candidatus Cloacimonadota bacterium. Taxonomy (GTDB): domain Bacteria; phylum Cloacimonadota; class Cloacimonadia; order Cloacimonadales; family Cloacimonadaceae; genus Cloacimonas. The sequence goes on from JAQVMI010000185.1 coordinate 1,404, forward strand.
AGGTGCAGATAGCCCTTTCAAACAAGCAATTATAGCTAAGCTCAAAGAAGACTATGGCACTAAATATTCCATTCTGGTGAAAAACATCAAGGGTTTTCACGACGTGCAGGATGAAAAATATGATGCTCTAATCGTGATGGATCAGCTAAAGGCTTGGCTGTTTATGAATAAGGGTTTAAAGAACATCGCCAGGAAAGCGGATAAACAAAAAACCATCTTTTTTGTAAGTGCCGGAGATCCCGATTGGAAGTGGAAGAGGGAAGATTTGAAGCTGGTGACTTCCGCTACCGCAAAGGTGAATCCAGATGAGGTGTATGCCCGGATAAAAACCAGGCTGGATGAAGTATTGGTTACAAAGTAGAAGATACTTTGTTCGTAGAAAGAAAAACCAGACTTAAGAGAGTAAGCAAATGAAAAATTGTATCGTAATCCACGGAAGTGCAAGGCGTGGCAACACATACAAAGCAACCCAGATGGTGATGGATAGCCTGAAGAGGTTGGGTGGGGTGGAATTTGAAGAGATTTTTTTGCATGATCTGAAGCTGCCATTTTGTAGGGGTTGTTTTAACTGTTTGGAGACGGGCGAGAAGTATTGTGCTGATAGTGCAGTTATTGCCGATCTGGAAGCAAGAATTCTCTCTGCTGATGCTTTAATATTAACTGCTCCCATCTATATCTTACAAATAAATGCAGAGACAAAAAATCTCCTGGATCATTTTGGCTACCGTTTTCACCGTCCTTTGTTTTTTACAAAAAAGGCATTGGTAATAACAACAACTGCCGGAGCTGGAGCAAAATCCGGAACAAAATTCATGAAGCAAACCCTGCTTTGTTTGGGTTTTAACCACGTTCACAGCCTTCCCATTACCTGCAATAGTGATGTTCTGCCCAATACAACTAAAATGAAAACCCAGATCAATAGGGTTAGCAAGGACTTTTTTGAAGATTTGGCAAGTGGCAAGATTCATGCTCCCACTTTGTATCAAACGGCTATCTACAACGCTTTTAGAGTGAATGCAGAAAATGGCAGGAAACTCGAAACTTGCGATTACAAGTATTGGAGGCAAAACGATATGCTGAATTCGGTTTACAAATATAAAGTAGGAATGGTTAGCAAGATTCTGGGAAGCCTGATATATCGGATTCTTAAAAAAGTGATACCCTCCTAATCCGTTTCAAATTTCACACTTGCCTTGTTCCTAATTATCACCCAACTATCAACCCCCAAATCCACCTAACTGTCTTCTTCGTCACCTAAACAAATCCAACGTCATGCAGAGGTGATTCCCTCGTAAATCCCTCGTCCCACCTCGGATTCACCTGGGGTTTACAAGGGAATCACGTGGCGCTGAAGGCAGGGATAAAAATGGCTCTCTTTCTTAAGGAGTGGGAAACTTTTGTCATTCCGGACTTGATCCGGAATCCATTTTTTTCAAACAATATAGTGGTATTGCTGTAATATGTTGGTTAACAACATGTTATCACTAAAACATTTCTAAAATAGATTCCTGCCTTCGCAGGAATGACAAGCAGAAAAAAACTCTACCCACTCGATTTGAAAGAGAGCCGAAAGTATGGCTCATTTATGTAAATGATAGCGAAGCAAAATCCAAGATATATGCTCCGAAAGAAAACAGAAAAACGCTTTCGAAAGAGTAACTTATAATTTCAAAACCAGAGTTCCATGGACTAACATGGTATCATAGCAGGAGTCATTCAGCCCTTTGCGATGCCTTTAGTATATAGCTTATTATACGGGCTGAAGGACTGATGCGGGTAGATGATATGGGTTTGCATTGGTGCAGGTTACAAACAGGATTGGGTTACAAACCCAACCTCACAACAGGATACAATCCTATGTTACAAACCACGCACCTCGTAACATAGCTTTTTAAGCTGTTGTATCAGCCGGTTTTTAACCGGCAAAAAAGGATTGGGTTACAAACCCAACCTTACAACAGGAAACAATCCTATGTTACAAACCACGCACTTCGTAACATCGCATTCCGAAGCTACGACTCTCCGTCTTTTTCACAATACACTCACCAAGTTTGTCTATATAGGTCTTTTCGTAGCATCGGAATGCGATGGCACTGGCATTTTCTGCTTGACAGTATTCTTTCCCTATCTCAAATTGCCACAAGCAATAAACTTAGGATTTGCTTTTTGCTCTTTTACAGAAACAGCGTGAAGCAAATAAGGAGATTACATGAACCGGATCACATTATCCACCCTAAAAATTATCCTATTAGTAGCCATCATTCTGTCTCCCATCTTTGTATTAGCCAAAAGCAAGGCTTACATGGGGGTAAGTTGTATAGATATCCAGATTGATACTGTGAATAGGCTTAGGTTAAAGAATTCAGAGGGAGTTTTGATTGTGAATGTGGTAGATTCTTCTCCCGCAGATGTATCCGGCTTGAAAATTGATGACGTAATTATTCAGATGGATCGCACCAGGATAAAAACCATGGATGATTTCATCAAAGCCGCAGGTAGCTATAAAGCTAATAAAAAGGCAAAAATCAGTTTTATCCGAAAGGGTGAAACCAAAATTATCCCAATCACTTTTGCCGAACGTCCCAAACAGATAGAGCCAACTGACCTTAGCTACGATAGTGCCAAAGAAAACCAGATAAATCAGCTTTTGGATTATGTAGATAAGCATAACCCCAGCATGGGTTCTCTTGCTATTTCCAAAGAAAAAGATATTCTTTTTTCCCGGGCTATAGGCTATAAACAGATAGGAGAAGCTACTTCCCTATTAGCAGATGCAGAAACCAAATACAGGGTGGGCTCCATAAGCAAAACCTTCACCTCTGTTATGATACATCAGTTAATAGAAGAGGGCAAGCTTAGTTCGGATACAAAGCTGGACAGTTTTTTCCCCGCTATCCCAAATTCCGGAAAGATCACCATCCGCATGATGCTTACTCACCGCAGCGGAATTGGCTCTTTTACCGATGCTAAGGATTACCTGGGTTGGAATCTTGTAGCCAGAAGCCAAAAAGAAGTGATTCAGAAGATTCTGGATCAAAAACCCGTATTCAAACCCGGCAAAAAAACCGCCTATAGCAATTCCAATTACCTGCTTCTGGGCTACATAATAGAAGCCATCGATAAAACCGCTTATTCAGAATCGCTTGCCAAACGGATCACCCAAAAAATAGGACTTTCCCATACATATTATGGGGGAAAGATAGATGTAGCCAATAACGAAGCACTGTCCTACTATAATACCGGAGAATGGGTTCTAAACCCCGAAACCGATATGAGCGTTCCTGGAGGAGCCGGGGCTATTGTATCCACCGCTTCAGATTTGGTTTTGTTTATCCAAGCCCTCTTCAAAGGTGAATTGATCTCCGCTAAAAGCCTGGAACAAATGCTGAAAGAAAAGGACGGAATGAGTAGCGGTATCTTTCAACTTACAATAGGGA
>JAQVMI010000186.1 GCA_028703735.1 Candidatus Cloacimonadota bacterium
AAGCGGAATGTGTAATCCTCCCGAAGAAGCGGAGGAAACCCTTAGTTTAAAAGTTTTGGCAGGTGAAAACCCCGCCACACCAGAACTCCAAAACCCCGGCACTCCCGCACCCCAAAACTCCACCACTCCAGAACTCCAGAACCCCGGCACTCCCGCACCCCAAAACTCCAGCACTCCTGCACCCCAAAACTCCAGCACTCCCATTCCCTGGCAGGAAATTGTAAAATACATCCTGTTTGCCTTTTTAGGTGGATTAATCTTGAACATCACCCCCTGCGTATTGCCAATTCTGCCTATCAGAATTATGAGCATTATAAAGCAAGGTCAGCAGGATGGAAGCAAGGTTCTTAGCCACACGCTGGTTTACACTGGTGGTGTATTGGTCTCGTTTGCAGCAATGGCTGGTGTATTTATCGCCCTGCAACAAGCTGGTGAATCTGCCGGATGGGGTTTACAAAATCAAAATCCCGGTTTTGTGATAGCCTTGATGGCGGTGGTTTTTGTTTTTGCGCTTTCCCTGCTGGGTGTGTTTGAAATTCACATGCCTGGGATGGGTGCTGCCACAAAGGCTACTTCCAAAGGTGGTTATAGCGGTTCTTTCTTTGGAGGCATCTTTGCCTTTTTGATGGCTATTTCTTGCACCGGTCCTTTTTTGGGTGCAGCCTTGCCCTTTGCCCTAAAGCTTTCACCGGTTCTGATGATGGTATTCTTTTTAACTTTGGGTTTGGGTTTTGCTTTTCCTTTCCTGTTGATCGGATTTTTCCCAAAAGCTCTTAAGATTATTCCCAAACCGGGTGATTGGATGGTTGTATTCAAGGAATTGATGGGTTTCGTACTTTTATACATTGTTTATACCCAGCTTAAAACCTTGTTGCAGCTTACGGATGGAGATTATTTCCTTAAGGTTATCTGGTTCATGCTGATTCTTGGTTTTTCCATTTGGCTGTATGGACGCTTTGTTCGTTTCGAACATAGCAAAACAACTCAGTGGATATTTACGATTTTACCGCTGGTGATAATAGTTTCTGCAGCACTTGTTTATCTGCCATACAAGGCTGCACCGGCATCGGTTCAGCAGGTAAATGGCGGAGGTCTGGTTCCTGCACCCCATGCTCCCGAAGGATGGTATGTGTTTAATGAAGATACGTTTAACAAACTTCAGGAGGAAGGCAAGCCCATATATCTGGATATAGGTGCCGCTTGGTGTAAAAATTGCCTTACCAACGAAAAAACTGTTCTGTTCACAAAATCTGTGATGGATGAGTTTAAGGCTAAGGAAGTAGTTCTTATGCGTGGCGATTTCACCAAAAAAGATGAAGCTCTGTTTAGCTGGATTAAAAAGCATAACCGTGCAGGTGTGCCATTTAACGCCCTGTATATTCCGGGACGTGAACCGGTTATCTTTGGTGAATTGCTCTCCAAAGGAGAAATAAGTGCCGCCCTTGCCAATATTCCTGCCTCTAAAGCTAATGAAGGAGAATAAATGAAATACACAGGTTTCCTGTTAATGCTTATCGCAGCCTTGTTTTTGTTTTCCTGCGATAGATTCGAGCATACTTTCACCCCTGTGGAAACGCAGGATTTTGGTATCCTGTTGTTTGAGCCCTTGCAGGAAGGTTTTAATCAGGCTACGTCCAGCGATCTAAGCCCTGTGATGGATTTCTATGCGGAAGACTATATGCACTATGGTCACAGCAAATCCGATTGGCGTACCACCCTGCAGGGCATTATTGCGGGAGTTGCCAATCCCAGCTTTGCGGTTAGCTTTTCGGAAGTTCAATTGCAAAGCGAAACCACAGCTTTGGCAAATTGGCGGCTTATAATAAGCGATTCTGCTTCAAAAGCAGTACTTGCCGATAGCAGCTTCGTGGGTGAAAGATTAATTTTGACGCAAGGAAGCTGGCTACTGAAGGGAAATCAATCGGCTTGTATTCCTCCTGTGGCAAAACAGCGGGTAATTGTGGAATACGTTACCAATATTGGATGCAGCTATTGTCCGCCGGTAGAGGAAAAACTGCACGAGCTGAAGCTGATGTATCCCAATCAATTTAGCTACATAACCCATCAGCTTAGTGGACCTGTAGCGATCAGTGATCCGCTTTATGCCTATTACAATGCCTATAGTGCTCCCGTATCAATTATTCAGGGTGAAGGCATTCTTCGCAGCGGAACCGAAAATATTCTGGCTCAATACATCCCCCTGGTACAAAGCTTGCTAAACGTGGATACCCAAATGAATTACAGCATTGTAAGCACCACAGTTGCAGGTAATAACCTTAGTGGAAGTGTGCATTTAACCCCTGTAAATAGTGGATTTTCCCAGGAAAACCTTAGGCTAAATCTGGCAATTATCGATAGAGTTTCCACAGCACTTAATGTGCAAGGAGATCCGCTTACCAATATCGTGATAGCACGCAACCGGATAGATCTGGACACAGTGGATTTAAGCCAGCCCATAAACTTTAATTTCTCGGCAAATGTGCCGATCCCAAACGATGCTTCACTGGTGATATTTGCCCAACGTACCCCTGCAGTATTTGCCAATGATGCACATATTTATAGTGGCATAGAGCTTCAGCTCACCACACCCTAAGGAGATTGATTTATGAAGTATATCCTGTTAGTGCTAATTCTGCTGCAAATGTGCAGCTTTGCCTTTGCCGATGCAATGCCGGATTTCAGATTACCAGATATGGCAGGAAAGAATGTTAACCTATCGGATTTATTGGGTAAGGGTCCCATTCTTGTGGATTTTTGGGCAGATTATTGCAAACCCTGCAAGGATGCCATGCCCCATTTAAATACCTTAGCAGAGAAATATGATAGCCTTACCGTGGTGATGATTTCCATAGATGCTCCCAAAAATCAGGGAAAAGCCAAAACTTATCTGAAGGGCAAAGGCTATAAGTTCCTGAATTTATTCGATAGCGAAAAAACATTGGCAAAGAAGCTGAACGTTAGCAATCCTCCTCACACCTTTATTCTGAATCCCTTAGGTGAGGTAGTGTATTCGCATGTAGGTTACGAACCTGGTGTGGAAGTATTGTATGAACACCACATCCGCATTCTGCTTGGATTGGAAACAGAGGCGGAATAGGCTATGAAACTATATATTTTAATGGCTTTACTGCTCTGTTTGATGCTGCCTCTGCTTAGCCAAAACACGCTTAATATCAACGGTTTGAACGAGGCAAGCTTCATTTATCGCACAGCAGAGGATTCTTTGAATGCCTATTTTTCGGATACCTTTGGGTTTAACCTTGGCTATCGTAATTTTAGTTTTGGCATGAAGTTTATTGCAGATTTGCCAAAATATTCCACAGAACAGGCAGAGCTTTTGGACGAACTGGATGCCAATCGTTTGGAACTTGGCTGGAAAGAGTTTTACGCAAGCTATAGCAAAGATGCTTTTACCATTCATGCAGGAATTACAGAAGAGAGCTTTGGCAATGGTATTGTGTTTAGAAGCTATAAAGACTTGGAATTCGATGAAGATCATCGTTTGGATAGCTTTTTGTTTCGGTATGATGGTGATATAAAACTGAAAGCCTTGTATGGTGCCATAGAAAGCCCTGCCAATGTGGGAAAATATGATATAGCCTATGGTGCAGATTTACAGCTTCCCACAATTGATGGCACATACATTGGTGCCTCTGCCATAACATTCCGAAATCTGAATGCTACTCAATTATATAGCGAACAAAGCGTGATCGGGACAAGAATGTCTCTATTATTCGGCAATATAGATTTGCAGATGGAAACAGCAATTAGTAAGGACAAACCCATGACAGGTGCGGACTATAATAATGGGTTTGCATTGTATGGCACGTTAAACTACTATGGTAAAGCACTTTCCCTGGGCACAGCTTATAAAAAATACAGCAGTTTTCAATACCGCTTGCACGATTTGCCGTCAGTAAACCACCATAACGAAACTTTATCCGATAATTCTGCTGCCGGTGAAGACGAGGAAGGTTTTCAAGCTTTGGTTGGCTATACAATTGGTGAAAATGTGTCCCTAAATCTGGACTATGCTGAAGCTTGGGATAGTAACAAGGATTTAACCATGAATGATGCCTTTATAGGTGTGGATTGGGCTAAAGATGGCAAACTTTTGGGTGCCTCCTATGCGCATATAGAAAAACTGGATGATCTCCAGCATTTGTGGCAACAAGAGCTGATTCCTGCCGTATCTTTGGGAATTCCGATAGCAGATAGAATTCTGCAGATTCAAGGTGAATACAAGATTGTAACCAAACAAAAACAAGCCACAGAGATACAGCACTTCGAGCCAAAAATACAGGCAGATTTTACGGTGGCAAAGCTATCTCTTTCTTTGGGTGCGCAAAGTAATTGGGAAAAGGCTTCCGAAGCATTAAACAGCCGCTATTGGGCTTCTGTGGAAGCAAAATATCCGCTTGCCTCACATAGCGATATAGTAGTTTTTGCCGGTAAAGAAGCCGGAGGTAAGGTTTGCCGTAATGGCGTGTGTCGCTACGTTGCCCCATTTCAGGGTTTGAAGGTGGAGCTATCTACAAGATTCTAAACGCTTTAACAAAGATAAACATATAATGGAGAACAAATGAAGTATTATTTGCTATTGATCGTCCTGCTGCTCTCAAGCCTGATGTTTGCAGAACCAAACTATGTGCCTACCACAACCATGGGTGAAGTTTTTGGTGCAGATTGGTGTGGTGGATGCACAACTGCCTGGCAGGGCATACAGGTTTTGCACAGTACCACAAACAACAGCGAATTCATCAGTCCCAAGCTTTACACCGAAAGCGGAGCTCTAAGCAGCCCCCTTATTCAGGAAAGATTCGATTATTATGG
>JAQVMI010000187.1 GCA_028703735.1 Candidatus Cloacimonadota bacterium
ACGCTCTTCCGATCTCCTTTAGTGGAACTGATGATGGTTTTTCTTCTGCCATTGCCATACCATTTGAATTCAATTTCTATGATGCCATTCACAACACATTCTTTATAAATAACAATGGCAACATCTCGTTTGGCGAACCATACAGCACCTATAATCCCTCTGGCTTTCCCATAGACGAATTTCCCATGTTATCTGCCTTTTGGGCGGATGTGGATACGCGTCCTGCTGATAGCGGAAAAGTGTATTACCGGGTGGAAGCAAACAGGGTTACCGTTATCTGGAATGGAGTTGGCTATTATGCCAATCACACAGATAAGCTAAACACATTTCAGGTAATCTTTACCGATGGCACCGATCCCTTAATTGGAATTGGCAATAATGTAGCTTTCAGTTATGCCGATATGCAATGGACTACCGGAGATGCCTCTGAAGGGGAAAACGGATTTGGTGGAATTCCTGCTACAGTTGGGCTGAACAAGGGCGATGGCATACATTATGCCCTGGTAGGAAGGTTCAATCAGGATAGCAATGTTTACAATGGCACCGCAGGTGAACCTTCCGGAATCAGCTATCTGGATAATCAGTTATTCACCTTTAACACCACGCAGGGGAACAATGTTCCGCCAGTGTTTTTGGGTGTTCCCACCTCCACAATTGTGCTAAGGGAAGGGCAAAGCACTGTTCTGAACCTGAATGTACTATCTTCCATATCCACAAATCAGGTTTCGGCAGAAATACAGTGGGATTTTCCTGATGGTTTATTATCAGAAATTATCCCCGGAAACCCCTGCACAATTATGCTGCAATTAACCGGAACAAGCAACAACCTTGGTAGCCATACCATCACTATTAACGCAAGCGATAATAGCTATCCCCCCTTAAGCTCTGTGGCTACGATAACTGTAAGGATAATTCCTGTTTCAGAGTATGTACTGGTAGCAAATGATCTCAGCCAGGATATCAGTGTAATAGATACCGGTTCAAACACTGTATATGGTCCTTATTTAACCGGTGAACTGGGTGAAACCGGTTCTTTGCTGGATATTGTAGTTTCGCCGGATAATCAATTTGCCCTGGTCTCAAATTTCGAGCATCAAACAGTTTATCACCTTGATATATCCGATATTTTTGCTCCTGTGGTACTTGCATCTTACAATCTTGGCTTTGCTGCAGAGGATATCACCCTAAGTTATGATGGCAGATTTGCCATTATAGCCGATGGAGGAAACACCACTCAATTAGGTGTGATAGATCTGGTATCCAGAGCGACAGTGCAAACCTTAAATATTTCTCCCCGATTTGCCCAGGGGGTTGCCATCAGTAAAGATGGCAAGGTATAGTAAATGATTTTCATAATGGCTTGGTTTACCAGTATTCCCTGAACCTGCAAACAGGAGTGCTAAGTGATACCGGAATCAGCATTGCAATCCCGGATGTCTTTAATGTTGCAATTCACCCCGGAGGTAAGTACGCCATAATCTGCAGCGAAAATATGAATAATTCCAAGGTCATAAAGCTGAACGAGGATAATTCCATTAGCGTGCATCAAGTTTTGAATATTGGAAACGTGCAATCTGCCCTTTATTCTCCTGATGGAACCAAGGCACTTTTGGGCATAACAAACGAATCTCCTAACAAACTAAAGGTGTATGATGTTACGGCAGATGGCAATCTTGTTTTTAGCAGCAGCCACAATCTCACCACTTCTGCCTCAGGAGGTTATTACGGAGTGGATCCTCTTGCCATAACAAGCGATAATAGCAAAGCTTATGTAGGCAATTTGTATACTGAGAACACTCAGGTTTCTGCCTTTGATCTTATAGCTGGAACATCCACCACCCTGAACACAGGTAGTCCGGCAGGATTGGCTATTGCAAATCTTCCCTTAAAATCCTTGTTCAGTTTCAGCGCTCCTAATCCCAATTTCTCTACTATGGTGCAGTTTAATCAGTTCTCCCTTGGAGCTCCGCAAAGCTATAGATGGGAATTTGGCGATGGCAGCACCAGTTTGGAACAAAACCCAAGCCACATCTATAACAGCTCGGGTTTCTATAATGTTAGCCTTACAGTTAGCCGTGGCAATAACAGCGATACAAAACACCTATTGGTTAATCTCTCGGCAGATAACAATGTTCATTTAACTTTGGCAGGATCACCCTATTATTTTGCCAGTAGCATTGGAATTTCTCCCAGCCAGGATCTTACTGTGGATAGTGGGGTTGTGGTAAATTTTGCTCCTAATGCCGGAATCCTGGTACAAGGCACTATACATGCTGATGGTGCCACATTTCAGGGAAGCGAGACAGAAGGTTGGCAAGGTATTATTATCCAAGGCACCCAGGAATCACTTGTGTTTAACAATTGCTCAATCCTAAATGCTATAAAGGCTTTAACCCTGGATAACACAAGCATGGCAATCAATAATCTTTATATTAGTAAAACCGCTATCTTCACCGATGAAGTAGCCGTGCAAGTATTGGGAGCTTCCAATCCCACATTCTCTAACTTGCAGATATTCAATTACATAAGAGGGCTTGTATTCGAGAATCAGGAGCTTCGGGTTTCCTCCAGTCCTGTAATCACCAATGTTCGCATTCGCAATACCAGCAGCAGCATTCGCACCGAATCCACAGGTTTGCAAGTGGTAGGGGCAGTTGGTTTGCAAATTAACGATGCACAAATTGAAGAATATGATAATGGCATCTATTGGGATGGACAGGGTAGTGCTAATTACCGAACTACCCCAGTAATTACCAACGTACGTATCCGCAATACCAGCAGCAGCATCCGCAACACTACTACCGGTATAAAACTGCTAAATATAAGCTCCGTTGTGGTGCAAAACGATTCCATTATTGGGTATCCCGATGGATTCCTGATGGATAACAGCCTGGAAAATTCCAGAACAGTTACCGCTGCCGTAATAACCAATGTACGCATCCGTAATACCAGCAGCAGCATCCGAAGCCAAAGCACGGGAATAAAACTATTGGGACCAATTCTTGCAACAATGGATAGCCTGGAAGTAGAGGATTTTGGCACAGGTATTTACTACGAAGGAAACGGTGCCTCTTTCGATAGAACCACTCCTGTAATCACCAATGTGCGCATTCGCAATACCAGCAGCAGCATCCGTAGCAATCCCATAGGGATTATGCTGAAGAATCTCTCCGCAATTAACCTGCATAACAATGTTCTGTACCCAAATCTGAGTGATGATTCTGAAGATAATATTGCTGGCAAGGCAGTTTTCGCCGATGGTGTGAACAGTGCTAACATTCTAAACAACACCATTTGGGGATTTGAGAATGGTGTAACCCTAAGCAATGGCACAAATGCAACTTTGAACCAAAACGTAATCTGGAGCAAAGGTGCAAGTTTAGATAATCCCATATTGCTGGAGGGCAGCACAATTCTGGCAACCCACAACGATATCTCCTACAGTGGTGGAGCTTATCCCGGAACCGGTAACTTGAATGTAGATCCTAAGTTCGTGAATCCGGAATTGGGGAATTTCTATCTGAAGCCACGTTCTCCACTTAGAATGGAGAACATGGGTGCACATCTGTTTGATTTAGACGCAATTTCCTCTTGGCACACCAAGCAGTATCACCCGGGATGGAACCTGATAGGCTTGCCATATTTAACCCGTGCTACAGGAAACACTCCCGTGGCAATCTTTGGTGATGACCTTTCTCCCTTCTATGTGGCACCCAGCTACACCTCTATTCTGCAGCTAAATCAGAATACCATGCCAGATTCTTTGGGACACATAGTGTTTGCTCCTGCGCTTGCCTATAATGTTCCTGCTGTGGTTCGTGCCGGAGTTGGCTATTGGGTTCGTAACCCTAATACTTACAGCACTCCTGTGGATGTATTTGGCTTCATGGATGATGGCAGCTACAATTTACAGGTTCAGGGTGCCATGGGAGCTAATAATGGCTGGTTCCTGCTTGCCAATCCCTATGATGTGCCCATTAAACTATCTGACAACAGCATCAATTTTGGCAATAGCATGATTGGTGCCTGGGCAAGGATGTATCATTATAACACCAATAGCTACGATCCTATTATAGATCTTGCTGCGGGAGACGAAATTCCGGCTGGTGCCGGATTCTTTATCAAAGCCAATAATGCGGCAGACATGGTGTTCTTTAATTATCCTGAAACCCGCTCTGCAAACCAGCAAGGCAGCCTGATAGCCAGCTCTGGATTTTCTGCAAGTCAGCCGGCAAAGCTCGAATGGCAGCTTAGCCTGAAAGCCAGTGCAGGTGAATTTGCAGACCAGATTACCCTGGGTGTAGCCAATTCTGCCAGCGATACTTACGACGGTATGGACGTTCCGGAACTACCGGATTCTCCCTTTGTGCTGGATACAAAGCTACAGCTAATTATTCCAAATAACGACTGGCAGGATTTCCCCGGAGCATACACACGTGACATCAAGAACAGGGAAAACCAAGCCTGGACTTGGGATATCCTGCTGAACGTGGAAAACATGCTGGTGGATAACTGCCTGAACGAAACAATTGTTCTGGATAGAGATGTAACTGCCAAATTACCTGCCGGTTACGAATACCGTTTAACCGATCTGAATACCGGAAATAGCTGTGATCTACGCAGTGGCAGTATGCAGCTTGTTCTGGATATTGATGCAGGCGATATTGCCTCTGGAATGAATCCCTGGCTTATTCCGCTACGTGTGGAAGTTACCCCTGTTAATGGCATGGGTTTGCAGGAGATGCAGCAAATTGTTACCACGGGAAATTATCCTAATCCCTTCAATCCCAGCACCACAATCAGCTACACCCTGGGCA
>JAQVMI010000188.1 GCA_028703735.1 Candidatus Cloacimonadota bacterium
ATTAATACTGCTGCTCAAACTACTATAGCATACACCGAAAACAACAACAACCAAACCAATGTGAACCAAAAAATGCAGGACTATCTTGGGATATCTAATTACCATGTTCTGCAAGATCCCAATAACACATATATTGATCATATAGACTGCTGGGGAAAGTTCTTAGCTCCGGATAAAGTGCTAATTCGCAGTGTTCCCACCAACCATGCACAGTATAGTGCTTTGGAAACCACGGCTAACTATTTTGCCACGCAAAACTGCGCTTGGGGTTACCCTTACAAAGTTTATCGGGTAAACACCCCCGGTAATCAACCCTACACTAATTCGCTGATTTTGAATAAGAGAGTTTTTGTTCCCATAATGAATAATAGCAACGATGCTGCCGCATTACAAGTTTATCGTAATGCTATGCCTGGCTATGAAGTGATAGGAATTACCGGCACTGGTTCTGCACCTTGGGAATCTACAGATGCCCTGCATTGCCGAACTCATGAAATACCAGATAAAAACATGCTGCGCATAACGCATACACCCTGGCATGGAGTAGTTTTGCCCGATGCAGTTCTAACAATTAATACTTCCATAAAGGCATACAGCAACCAACCTCTTTACTCAGATTCTCTTTTTGTAGCTTACAAGATAAATGGGGGAGCTTGGCAGAGAAGTATGCTTGTTTCCGATACCAGGGATAGCTATTTCACCACTTTACCTGCTTTTGCCCCTGGGGATACAATTCGCTATTTTGTGCATGCCGCCGATCAATCTGGTCGCAGCTACGATCACCCTGTATTTGCTGCTTTAGATCCACATCTTTTTGTTATGCAGCCAGATATTGATGGTCCCTTGCTTACCCATGTCCCCATTACCTCCCTGGGAAACCAAATTGATCCCATCAGTTTTGTGGTTAACGCCAGTGATGAATCCGGAATCAGCCAGGTGCTGTTTAGATACAAGACCAATAATTCTCCCACTTACACTTTTCCCATGGATGAATTGGCAGAAGGCTCCTTCCAATTCCAATACTATCCGGAATTCGTTGTAGGTGACACCAATTTCTTCTATGGTTTCACCGCTTATGATGCAGCTAATCCACCTAATATTTCTCAATTGCCGATTTCAGACCAGTGGTTCCAAATTCCCGTAAATCCTGTTTCTAATAGTGATGATCTGAATGCTCCAGGCATACAGGGAATCAAAAGCGTGTACCCCAATCCGTTTAAACAGGGTTCAGGAGCAAGACTAACGGTTGGCTATTATAGTAAAAATGACTCTCCCATAGTATGGAAAGTTTTCAACATGCGAGGTCAGATAGTGCATGAATCACGTTCAATATCTTCTGCAACAGGCTTACATGAATTGCATTGGGATGGAAGAGATAGAAGTGGAAATCTATCAACAAGTGGGGTGTATCTACAACAAATTTTGATAGGATCGAAAAGTCACGAAAGCAAGCTACTACTTATAAAGTAGCACATAGTGATTATGCATAAACAAAATAAATGGAAAAAAGTCGCATTTTATGCTTGACATAAATCGCAATGTATTTATACATGTAATCAGCCTACAGACCCTACATAGAATGCCCTCCGAGCAGTGGGGATGCCGCCCGGCATTCCCCACTGTATTTTTTTGCGAATTTATTAGGAGTTTGCCATGAAATATCTTATTTTAACAGTTCTCATATTCTGTATCTGCCTTAGCGTAGCTGCCACAACCCGCTTTGTTGTTAGATTGAATTCTCCCTCCCCGGAATCCCTTACCTATTTCCAGAACAATAATTACGATATTTGTTCTTACAAACCCGGTGTGTATCTGGATGTTTTGTTAGGTGATTCAGAGTATCAGGCGTTGCTTTCTCAATATCCCCGGATGATTATCACCCAAACCGAGGCAGATTTGAAAGCGAATCTTTCGGTTAAAGAGAAAGATATCCCCGGGTATCGAAATTATCAAAATATGGTAGATGAGCTTATGGTATTGCAAGCTGAGTATCCTTCCTTGATGCAGGTTTCATCACTGGGAGAATCCTGGGCTACTCAATACCGAAACCAGGGCTTACCTGCATATCAGAATTATAACCATCAGGTGTGGGCTGTGAAGCTATCTAACAATGTTTCAGTACAAGAGGATGAGCCTGCTTTTTATTTTGTGGGAGCTCATCATGCGCGTGAACCAATCAGCATGGAAACCGTTATGGCTATTTTAGTGAACCTTCTGGAAGGTTATGGAACAGATGCTACAATTACAGATTTGGTAAACACTTCTGAGATTTGGTTTGTTCCTTTGCTCAATCCGGATGGACACAAAATTGTCTTGGATCAAACTGATGTATGGTGGCGAAAGAATCTGCGAGACAACAATGCCAATGAAGCAATTGATTTAGGTAGTGATGGTTCTGGTCCCGATGGTATAGATATCAATCGGAATTATGGCTACAAGTGGGGTTACTTAAGTGCTTCAGGCAATCCCAATTCTATAACCTATCATGGTTTAGAGCCATTTTCCGAGCTGGAAACCCAATATTTCAAGGCATTTTTGGAATCCCGTAATTTTCTTGCCGGCATTAGTTATCACACTTATGGTGAATATGTTCTTTACCCGTTCGGCTACATGTACAATGTTATATCTCCGGATATAGTGGAAATACAAGCTTTAGCGAATTCTATGGCTGCCACAATCCCATCTGTTACTGGTGCCGGAACCTACACTCCCATGCACTCTTACGAGCTTTATCCCGTTAGTGGCAGTTTGGATGATTGGGCTTATGGAGAAAGAGGAATCTTTGCCTATACTATAGAGATGGCTACCGAGTTTATACCCAATGCAACCCAGGTTCCCACCATAATCGGCAATAATCTGGAAGCTGCCAAGCTCTTACTTTCGCGTAAAAATACCAGAACATTAAGGGGTCATGTAACTGATGCTTATACCGGACAGCCCTTAAGTGCTATGGTTTTCGTATCCGGTATTGATGATAACAGCTTGAAAACTAAGCAAATCTGGTCTGATGCCCAATTCGGGAGTTTTTACAGATTTTTGCCACAGGGGACACATACAGTGCATTACATTTGTCCAGGCTATCAATCTGAAGTAAGATCAGTTCCAATTACCAATGTATCTGCGACGGTGGAAGACATAGCTCTTATACCTGTGGAGCCAATAAACTTACAGGTAAACATTGTTACTTATGGTGGTACGCCACTTGCAGGGGCAGTTTTTAGTTTTATAGACCTCGATAATCAAACCTACACTACCGACGCAGCAGGGCAGATAAGCATAGCTAATTTTTATCCTGGGGTTTACAGATATTCTATTACGCATAATGGCAGTGAACAGCTTATGCGGATGGAGGATATACAAGGCTATAGCTTAGTGATAACGCTTAGTAATGTCCCCGATTTTTTAGAAGATTTTGATACTGATCTTACAAGCTGGCAAACTTCCGGATCATGGGGTCGCAGCACAACACACTACAACGGAAGCCACAGCCTTGCTGATAGTCCCTCCGGGAATTACAGTTCGAATTCAAACAGTACTTGCAAGCTAATTTCACCCATAAATCTCACTGGCTTGGAAAACGCAAATCTGCAATTTTATGCCAAGTTCAACATCGCTTTGGATGGAGATTATTGCGAGCTGGCATACTCTACAAACGGAACTACCTGGAAATACTTTACTCACTTCAATGGAGTATCGGATTGGCAGCTTTACACTTATAGCTTGAATCACCTGATTGGTCAGCAAGTTTATTTCCGCTTTAAGCTTAGCAGTAATTATTCGGGTAATGCAGATGGTATCTATATAGACGATTTTAAAGCATATACAACCGCAAATGCTACAGACCTGGAGGAAGGTTTGCTTCCCTCTGCCCAGCTAAAATTGGGTTGCTATCCCAATCCATTTTCTGATATTGTTACCTTTAGCGTAGTTAGCCCGGATGAGAAAAACGAGCCCTATAGTTTGGCAGTGTTTAACCTTAAAGGGCAGTTAGTGAACACAATCCAAACAGCTACGTTAAAGCAGGGTAGTAACAAATTAATGTGGGATGGCAGGGATTTTTCTGCGCGAGAATGTGCTAACGGCATCTATTTTGCCCGCTTGATGCATAAAGGGCATCCTGTTCAAACAATAAAAACTGTGCTTATAAAATAAGGGGAGGCATCCGTAAGTTGGAAGGAATCACTTTAAATAACCTAAGTAAGGATTTTGATGGCTTCAGAGCCGTGGATGATGTTTCTTTATCCATAAAAAGCGGTGAGTTGTTTTCATTTCTTGGTCCCAGTGGATGTGGCAAAACCACTCTGTTGCGTATGATAGCTGGTTTCGAGATTCCCACCAGGGGTAAAATTCTTATTGGAAACAGCGATATCACCGATCTTCCACCCTATAAAAGACAGGTGAATACCATTTTTCAGAATTATTCACTATTTCCCCACATGAGTCTGTTCGATAACGTAGCCTTTGGTTTGCGTATCCGCAAGATTCCCAAACTGGAGATTAAGCAGCGTGTGCGCGAAATGTTAGCGTTGGTGAAGATGGAGGATCAGGCGAATAAATTTCCCGACCAGATTTCCGGGGGACAGAAGCAGCGCATAGCCATAGCCCGTGCTTTGATAAACAAGCCCAAATTGCTGTTGTTGGATGAACCGCTTGCAGCATTGGATTTGAAACTAAGGCAGCACATGCTAATTGAGCTGATGAATATCCACGATGCTGTGGGCATTACATTTATCTATGTTACCCACGATCAAAATGAGGCTATGAGTATTTCGGACAGAGTGGCGGTAATGAATCACGGCAAAATTGTCCAAGCC
>JAQVMI010000189.1 GCA_028703735.1 Candidatus Cloacimonadota bacterium
GCGGGACAAAGCCGAAGGCGGCCCCCAGGGGAATGAAAGGCACCGCGAGGGAACTTCTGCCCAGGCTCAAATAGTAAAACTCTCTAATTCTAACATGACAGTAAGCTTTAACACCAAAGGCGCAAGTATCGCCGGAATAGAACTGAACAAATTTAGCATGAAAAACGGGACTCGGGTGCAGCTTGTTCCCAAGGACGCACAGCTTTCTGCTATGCGGTTAATACATCCCGCCAGTGAAACCCAGCTTGCCAATGTTGTTTACCAGCACAGCTTCTCGGCAGATTCCACTTCGGTGGTTTTCTATCTGGGCAGCCTGGAAAATCCTATTATCCAAAGACGCTTTACCCTGGACGATCAATACGGAATAAATCTGGATATTGCCGTTAATGCCTACAAAAGTATGAACGGTGTGGAACTGGATTTTGGTGCCGGAATTGCTGATACCGAGAAGGTGAACAAAAGCAAAGCTCAGGATTACAAGTTCCAGCTCTATGCAGATAATCAGGTTCAAAAGCTAACCCTTGCCAAGCTGAAGAAAAATCCCGCTTGGGGAGCATTCAGCAGCTTTAGCTGGATAGCCCTACGCAGCAAGTATTTCGCCATTGTTTTGCAAGAAAAAGAACCGAACCTGATGCGCAATTTTAGCACAGGGATAAATCCCGATACCGGCAACCCATTCTTCAAGATTGATTCCAAGCAAAGCAGCACCAAGCAAAGCTGGAATCAAACCTTTACCATCTATGCCGGTCCCAGTGATTTTAGCATCCTGAAGAATTATGGCAAGCAGATGGAAAACATCCCGGAACGTGGTGTCAGTTGGCTAAGATGGCTAACTGTAGCTTTTGCCTGGCTGTTAAACTTCCTGCATGGTTACATCCATAATTATGGTGTGGTGTTAATACTATTTGCCTTCATTATGAAGATACTCTTCCATCCCCTTACACACAGGCAAATGGAGCATGGGCTAAAACAGCAAAAGCTTCAGCCCGAACTGGTGAAAATCCAGAAAATGTATCCCAAAGACCTCGTTAAACAGCGAGAAGAGACCAAGAAACTGTACAAAGAGCATAACACCAGCATGGCAGCAGGGTGTTTACCAGTGCTTATTCAGATGCCCATCATTATCCCGCTTTACAGTTTCCTGCGTTATTCTTTGGATATGCGTAATGCCAATTTTGTGTTTTGGGTGAAGGATCTCTCCGAACCGGATCCATATCTGGTTTTGCCAATAATTATGGCTGCCTTTTCGCTGCTTCAATCTCTGATGATGCGTCCTCCCAAAATGGATGAATCTCAAATGGACGATCAGGAGAAAATGAGGCAATCTCAAATGAAAATGATGACCTGGGGAATGCCGCTGATGATGTTCTTTATCTTTAAGAGCATGCCGGCAGGTTTGGTGTTATACTGGACTACCTTCAGCATCTTCAGCGTGATACATCAGTATTACCTGAACAAACATTTTAAAAACAAGGAAAACTAATGACTACTATAGACAAAAGTGGAACAAGCATCGAAGAATTAATTGGTGCTTTCCGTAAAGAATACAATATTCGGGATTGGGAACTAAAATACGAGATTTTAAAAAAGCCAAGCAATGGTATCTTTGGATTGTTTGCCTCCAAAACAGCTCTGGTACGTTTTCAGCTTCCGGGGGTAGATGATCGCGCCACCATGTTTACCCAAACTTTGATGGACAAGATGGGTATAAGTTACGATAAGATTGTAACCAAATTGGAAGGTAAAACCCTTTATCTGGAGATAGTAGGCTGCAAGGACACAGGTTTTTTAATTGGTAAAAACGGCAGTATGCTGGAAACCATCCAATTCTTGCTAAACCGCATCTTCGAGTTTGATCGGAAAATTGAAAAGATTTATCTGGATGCAGATGGCTATCGTGAACGACGCGAAGCTATGTTCATCCGTCAATTCATGCCCCTGATTTCCAAGATAAAAGTGCATGGAAAACCGCTTACTCTCGATCCCATGAATGCAGGTGAACGCAGAATCATTCATCGCCATGTGGAACGCGATAAGGGGTTGCGCACCTTAACCATAGGCGAAGGAGACATGAAACGCATCGTTATCTTCTCCTCCAAACAAAGCGAACGCGATGCACTTTCCCAAAGCAAGGGTGAAAGCCCTGCTGTAAGTGAATTGAAAGAAAACATGAATAAAGAAAAACCCAACCGTCCTCCCAGGCAACCTCGCAAACCCAAACCTGAAAGCCAAAAAACTGATAGCCCCAAACCTGAAGGACAAGAGCCCACAGCAAAACCAAGACCACCACGTCCACAACGCCCCTTCAAGCCAAGACCCAAGCCAGAAAGCCAAGATAAAGAATGATAAGTATCCATAAAATTGACGCAGGTTTTTATTGGTCTGATGGTGGTGCCTTCATGGGTGTTCTGCCTTATACAATGTGGAGCCAGAAAACCCAGGTGGACGAAAGACGCAGGCAGAAGCTAAACCTCAATCTTTTGTTAATCCAGGCTAATGGACGCAATATTCTGGTAGATACGGGATTGGGTAACAGGCTTTCGGATAAGCAAATAGAGATTTATCAACCCTCCGAATTCTTGCTTCCGCAATCCCTAAGTGAACTTGGATTAAGAGATTGTGATATCACCGATGTGATTATGACTCATCTGCATTTCGATCACGCAGGCGGTATTGTTACCAGTTTTGGCGATTCTGAGAATTTAACCTTTCCCTATGCAAAGCACTGGATTCAACGCAGCGAATGGGAAATGGCAAAGAATCCGGATGATCTGAACCGGGCAGCTTATAGCTTCGAACATCAGCTTAGCCTACTGGAAGCCAAAGGCAGAATAGAATTGATAGATGGAGAGTGTGAAATTGCAGAGGGTGTTACAGCAATCTGGAGTGGAGGTCACACAGTTGGCTGCCAGATTGTTCAGATAGATTCCCCCGATGGTTTTTACATCTATGCAGGTGATATCATCCCCACATTTTTCCACACCTCTCCTGCTGTTACATCCGCTTATGATGTATCCAGAAAAGAAACTTTCGCTGCAAAGCAGCTTATCTTTGCCCGCTTAAAAGCAAGGCAGGGCATTTTGCTTTTGGATCACGATTTAAACAAGTGGGAAATTCAGTATTAGGTTTTGGCTCTCTTTCCCTCTCTTTAAAAAACTCTCTTTTCTCTTTTACTCTTTGTGATAAAATTCTCTGGTACTCTTTGTTATTAAATCTGAATTATGCAATTGGAGTTCAATAGCCCATCTAAGACTATAACTTATAACGAGCTATGCGGGCTTTTGGACTTCAATGATACATCCAACGTTGAAGTCCAAAGCACTTCGAAACTCACTGTTATGTATGTTGAGGGCAAAAGTGCTTTGAACTCCAACTAAACTGTAATAAGACCCTTACTCGTATCTGCATAGATAAGCACTTTGCTCGCTTACTTTTAGCTGAAACTTGCTATTTGCAGGCACTACAAAGGTTTCACCTGCAAGATACACCTTCCATTGCTCTGTCATTGGCAACAAAACATTCAGTGAACCGGAAACTACCGTCATGTATTCCACTGTGGAAGTCCCAAATTCATAATCTCCAATATCCATCACGCCAACCGTTGATTTTCCCAATTGGTTTTCTAATCCGATGGATTTTACCTTCCCTGCGAAATATTCGTTTACTTGTAACATTTTATTCTCCTATTCAGGTTGTTTTTTAATAATTCTCTTCATATTTTGGGGGAGATTGCGAGTACTCCCAGCTAAAGATACCCTTTCTTATTGGCTTTATCAGATCTTCCGAAATTCTGTGATTTCGGTATTGTGCTGTTCTCCATGCGCCCCTAAGGTTACCTGCATAAAACAAACAACTAAATCCTATTCCTATAGAGGTTCCAATTCGTGGCTTGTTATTGCTTTGTTCATACCGATAAGCCATCCAAGTAGCATAAACAAGTGCTGCATTATAAGCAAAAGCTTGAACCCCATCCCAGGTATGCCCACAATAAAGCTGTCCGCTTCCGGGAATTATGGAAGACATTGTTAAGGATAAAGCCGTATTTTTCCAGGGTAGCTTAGCTTCATTGCGCAAATTCTCTATCCACTTCTTCCGCTGAGGGAGTATAATTCCTGCATGGGGTGATTTTACAGATTCCAGAAGCGAGGCTGCACTGCTCCAATTATGATGCTCTGCCTGTACCCAAGCTTTGATAACTAAATCCTGAGTCGAATCTCCCACACAGGAAGATTCCATTTCCATCATCCCGGCAGAATATTGCCCCTGTGAAACATGAATTAATCCCTGAAAAAATAACCCTCTATTTAGCATATACTCTGTTAAAGACTTGTCCGAAAGATAGATATCTATCCATGCCTGTGCTTCTTGATATTGCCCTGCACCTAAAGCAGAGCGTGCGGTTTGATAAGCATATATATTTTTCTGATATTGATCTGTGGCATAAAAGTGGAGGCGTTTGTAGCAAACTTTTGCCTCTTGATAATCTCCTTCGATAAACAGACTGTCTGCATATTCTTTCTCCGGGTACCAGTTATTCGTGCTTTTCACATTATCCTGCAAGGGCTCATTTCCTGCTGAGTTATAACTCCCTGCTTGAACATCGGGAATTAAAGCCAGGGAGGGGCTATTCAGATAGAAATCGTCATCTAATCTCATTTCACCCTCCGAACCTATTATCCATGAATAATAGGTGCTGGCAGCAGAATGTTCCCGATAGAAATGGCGATCTACAAAGCTGATTAAGCCAGGGATAAATCCCTTGTTTTCAATATTTTGTTTGGCATAGTTCGAGCATGAT
>JAQVMI010000190.1 GCA_028703735.1 Candidatus Cloacimonadota bacterium
ATTTCGCCATCAAAAGCGGGAGGAAGGGAAAGGGTGGATGTCCAGGGAGTTGCACCGGTAGCACTAAGTTCAAAGTGTTCGGGAGCAACTATTTCTATATCGGCAGTTAAATCCACACCCTGTAATAAGTAAGAGCCTATTTCTTCAGAAGGGCTTCCGGCTATGTTCATTAAAGGATTAGGTTCGCCAGCCACCACGATTTCCGGATTCAAGGCTTGAGGCCAGGTTCCGGTAACTGCTTCGATGAGGTTATTATTCAGATCGCGGATTTCAATACGGCTAATAGTAGTTCCGCTTTCCACTTTCAAGGTGAAGTCTCCTGTTTCCAGGGCTGTGGAAGTAGCAGATACCAGCGTTCCTTCTGCAGTAGCATCAAAAGCTAAAGCTACATACTTGGCGGTATATGTATCCCAGGTATTAAAGCTTACCTGACCCATAGTAATAGGAACAGCATCGGTGATAGCAGTTGCAACAGGCAATACTGCGGTTTGGTAATTAGCGGAATATGCTGCACCAAGTCTGTCACGATAACTGGCTACGGTTGTGGCATTATTTCCACGTTGGAAGGGTATCCACCAGGTACTGGAGGTAGAGGGAGTTCCGGGAACACTGGGACCATCAGAATAAGAGCTACTGGATATATAGGTAGAGGTTGCAGGATTCCAGGAGTTGTAGTTATTGCCTCCATTGTAAAGCCGGTATTTTGCATCGTCCGAAGGATAGCTTTGCACCATCACAAGCACTGCACTTTCGCTATCTACAGCAGAAATATCTATCTGTGTGGGTCTAAGCAGAACAGATGCAGATGGTGTCGAAGGCGTTAATGTAGCTGCAATTATCACATTAGAACTGGCACTGGCACCTTGGTTTAGAAACGATCTCACACGGTAGTAATATGTTGTGGCAGAGCTAAGACCGGTGATGTCCAGAGTGGTTCCGGTAACAAGATTGGCTTCATATCCACTTACAAAGGAAGCAAATGCAGCAGAGGTAGAGAGGTCTATCTCATAATCTGTAATTCCTGCCACGGCATTCCAGTTTGCAGTGAAACCAGTTGCGCTGATGTTTGTAGCTGCTACTGCCACAGGCACTGGAATATCGTTATCGTCTATAGTAAGGTTAAAGCTTCCATAACTTCCGATGGCAGCACTATTGCCACCACTTACGTTTTGCAGGGAGAAAACCAGAGTTTCGGCTCCTTCCTGAATAGAATCGTCTGTTAGGTAAACAGTTACTGTTTGGCTGCTGCTGCTATTTGCAGGGAAGGTGAGATATGAAGTAGTGTAATAATTAACGTCTGAAGCATCGCCAGAGCCAAGGATCACTTGAGCTGTGGTGGCTGTGCTGGAGGGATTAAGGATCTGCACGTTCAGGGTTACGCTGCCATCACCTTCGTTTACCACAGCACTTGCAGGGCTGAATTGGACTATAGTTGTGGATGCAGAACCACCCCAGATTGAGCTTACATACTCCGGGTGATCTACAAATGGATTGCGGTTGCCCTGATGAGCCAGAACGTTCACATTGCGGGTTAATTCTGCGGTATCAACCGGATCGGCGTTATGCCAGACAATTAATTGTTCCAGCATGTCCACTCCACCTTGAGAAAGGGTCATGTTGTAGCGCACATTGAAATATAGTAAGGCACGGGCAAGATTTCCTTTGTGAGGATCAGCGGGTTCAAACACTGTCCTGCCTTCTGCATTGGTTCCACGTTTGCTTACGTAGGCAGGATCAGAAGTGTAGGTGGTATTAGTATTGTTCACCACATCGAAAGGCAAGTTTCCGCGTGAAGAATTTACATTGGAATTGGATACGAAGAGATGATGCACATCAGCTTTTTTGATGCTAACTTCGGAAGAACCAAACCAGCTTTGGGCATAGGTATGTTCTGTATTGGGATTGCTGCTGCCATCATAGCTGCTGTTTACAGTCCATTCTTGTCCTGTGTAAACACATTTTACTACTCCGTTGTTATTGTCCAATTCCTGGAATAGTTCCAGCTTGGCACCATCGTAACTTGAATAGGTGTTATTATCGATAAGGTTATGCAAACCTGTTTTTAAAGCAGTGCCGGAAAGCCCCGCTACAGGAGCGTAATAACCATTGAAGGGATCATTTGCCAAAGTGGTAACTGTGATAATATTGGAGCTTACACTTGTTCCATTAGTGTTATAAGCTCGTACACGATAGTAATATGGTGTGTTTGCATTAAGCCCGCTAACAGCCTGGCTGATACCTGTTACCGTGAGGTTATTATAGCCTGTTACAAAGCTGCCGAAGCTATTACTGGTAGAAACATCCAGGCGATAGCTTTCAGCTCCGGAAGCAGCGTTCCAGGTTGCGGTGAAGGAATTCATGCCAACACCGGTAGCACCGGTAGCTACGGGAGTAGCAGGAGGAGTAGCACCTGCAGTGGTAGTAACGCTTTTTTCGTTGGAATCCACACTGGTGCCATTGGCATTTGAAGAGCGGACTACATAGTAATAGGTGGAAAGAGCATTAAGATCTATAACAGATGTGGTTAACACATTACCTACACTAAAGTTCTGATAACCAGGGAGATAGGTGATTGATCTGCCACGAGTGTGAGAACCCAGATAGGTGGTGGTATCGGAAGCGTAGCTTGTCCAATCTGTAAGGGAGTAGCTTGTAGTAGGTGCTGTGGCAGAGGCATTTCTTACCAAGGTTACATCTGCACCCCAATTTGTAGTTTGATCCACTATGCCTACTACATCAATTTGGACGTCGTTTTTATAAAGTGCTACAACATCATTTCCGTTAAAATCGAGCGGTGAAGTTGCTAAAGTCAAATCTGCCTGAGCAAGGATTGCCGCATTTGCCGTGGAATGTGCCAGCACAAATACTTCCCCACTTGCCAATGTGCCGGTAAGAGGGGTATCATTCATAAAAGCACCAGCTCCGTTAACTTGCTTTCTAACGGAATACTGAGTAAGATCAACTGTGCTGCCTGTGCCATTATAAACTTCGATTGCCTTATTAAAAGAAGAACCTTCAATATATTCGGAAATAAAGAGTTCGCCAACTACTGGTGTACTACGGGTATAAGCATCCAGAAAGTAGCCTGTGGCACCGGATACTGCATTCCAATTTGCACTGAAACTGCTATCGGTTACATTTGTAGCATCTGTGGCAACTGGAGCAGCAGGTGCGGAAGTAGCTGTTACTGAACCGCTGCAGCTAACGTTGCTTGTTGCTGTTCCAGAGGTGGCTACTATTAGCTCACTATTGTAAGTTCCACTGGCAAGTCCTGCTTTCAAGCGTACATAAATAGTGGTGGCAGCTACTGTTCCAGAGCTGTGGTTAAGTGTAATAGGAGTGGTGTAACCACTGCCGGAGCTAAGAGAAATTTCATAATTAGTAGAGGCAGCGATGCTAATATTAGCAGTTAAATTTGCCCCGCTGATGCTGAAACTCTGTGCCGAGGAAGGTCCACTACCGGTAACATAGGTAAAACCGCTAAGGGTTTCGGGGTTAACTGTAATGGAGGCAGCAGGTGTCCCGCCGGAATAATCGCTAAGGCTTATATCATCAATATTCATGCGTTTAGTAGCTGTGCCGCTATCCGTTACCAGTTTTATACGGATTCTTACATTGGCAGAGGCATTTATCACAGCAGAGAAGGTTTGCACCACATCTGTAGCTGTGAAGGCTGATCCTGCTGCAGTCCAACTGCTGCCGGAATTCGTGCTGTATTCTGCCATCCATGCTACTTGAGCTTCAGTTCCGTATCTTCTATATTGGAAGCTAAGGGTTCCCAGACCGTTGGTTTTGTCTTCCAGCATTGTCATAGACGAAGTGGCTTTACCGCTGAACCGGGCAGATTTTGTTCCAGTGAAGAAATCACTTGTTGAATTGCCAATCAAAGCTTCTGTCATGTTCCAGTTCAGTCCACTTAGGTTTACAGTTCCAGAAGCATAGGCTGTTTTGGTCTCGGTGGCTCCCTCAAAATTCACTAAATAACCACCTTCAGGAGCGGTGGCAGTTACAGAGCCACTGCAAGTAACTGTTCCTGCGGTTGCACCTGTGGAAGTAATATTTATTATTTCGGAATTGTAGTTGTCTACTGCAAGCCCAGTTTTCAAGCGGGCATAAATAGTGGTGGCAGTTACTGTTCCACTGCTGTGATTAAGGGTGATAGGCGTGGTATATCCACTGCCGGAGCTAAGAGAGATTTCATAATTTGTGGTTGCTGCAATACTAATATTCGAGGTGAGATTGCTTCCGCTTACCGTGAAGGTTTGGGAGGTGGAAGGTCCATTACCGGTTACATAGTTAAAACCGGTAAGTGTGGTGGGGCTTACAGAAATGGTGGCAGAACCACCTCCTGCTATACCTGTTATGCTAATATCGTCAATTCCTGCGCCTATGGTATTACTTGTTCCGGCTACAGAGAATTTTACCTTAACCTGGGTTCCTGCATAGGAGCTAAGGTCAAAAGCTGTCATAGCAGTCAAGGTGCTTGAAGCGGGTAACCTGGTGCCCAAAACTGACCAAGTAGAGCCATTATCAATTGATACTGATACCGTGATAGTATTTTCTGTGGTATTAGTTCCACCGTAAGACCTGGCTTTAAAATTAAGGGTTTCGCTGGTGTAGCTGTTAAAATCCATCGCAGGGGAAACCGTATTGGCATCCGCAACTAACAGTTGGAGGTAGGTTGTTCCCGCTACGCTGGTATCTGTCCAGGTAGAGAATCCGGTAACATCAGTTCTGATGGGGGTGATGTTTACCTGAGCAGTTAAAAGACCG
>JAQVMI010000191.1 GCA_028703735.1 Candidatus Cloacimonadota bacterium
TTAGCATTCCGATGCTACAGTGCTGGGTATATGGGTACTGTTGTCTCGTAGCTTCGGAAAGCTACGCTACGGTTAGGTAGCCGGATGGTGTTGTAGAGTAGCATTCCGATGCTACAGTGCTGGGTATATGAGTACTGTTGTCTCGTAGCTTCGGAAAGCTACGCTACGGCGAGATAGCCAGATGGTAAAGTGGCAAGGTAGATTTGTTCTGCCTCGCCACTTTTTTTTTGCAGCAAGGTAAACAAGATAGTGTTAGGTTTAAAAACGGAATTCGCTTTTACCGCAAAGCAAGCTGCCGGCTTGGGGGCAAACACTTCGCACAGAATCTGCCATAAGCTGGGAGAGCTCTCTAATTTCCCATTGGGCATGTTCGTCGCTACGCAGCCGGACAAAATGATAAATCTCTCTTAGGTTCATTTTTACATACACAGTAAGCATGGAGCTATTCACCCGCAGGTAAGGAGCTAAGAAGGAGATTTTGGGTGGGAGGTTGAAGGCAACATCATTAACATCTGACAATATCTTTTCCCAGGTTTCTGTTCGGTTTATAAGCTTTATTGCAAGAGGGAATTTGCAAAAGGGGGAATTGCCACCCTTGCGTAAAATACTGCAATATCTGTGACGTTTGAACTGTGCCCAGCAGCTTTCGCTCATGCTTAATTCAAAGCCAAAATCCACCATTTCAAATGCACGGGGTGGTTTGTGCCAGGCTTTCATGTTTTGAAACACTTGCTTCCAAAGCTGTTGTTTAACCAATTTTGGCAGCCTTGCTACTGTTTCTTTCGTATCGCTCCAATTTAGCTCGCCCTGTTGGTAAATTATGGCGGAAAGAATGGAATCATCCGCTGCCTGCGGACTATTCAGCACCTTTACTCGTGCTTCCAAATCCAGTTCTGCCAGCCAGGGTAGTTCCTGCTGTAAAAAGGAAGTGAAGCCAACCCTTTCCAAATCTATTCTGCCCGAATATCCGTCGTCCTGCGTGTATCGTATCAAAGATGGGGCAATACAGGCAACCTTGGAATAAATTAGGTTACCCAGTTCTGCGGCTTCAGCGGTGGGGTTTTTAGCAAGCCTCCGTAGCAGGTTTTCCAGGCTTCGGGCATTGATGGTGATACCCATCTGAGTTTGGGTTGCCAAAGGCAGAATATAGCGTGCATCTTCTTTTGCCAGGGTTTCCCGATCCCGGGGTTTAAGCTCGGGGCGGGTTTCCTTGTAATGATTATCCAAAGCGCGAAAACAGGCTTCGTACTCTGCGAATAAACTCTTCATCAAAGCTTTATACTGTTTTTTTAGCTTGGGGTACTTGTTCAATTCTGCAGGGATAACATAGCTATTGCCAAAAGTTACGTAACGTTGGGATTTCTCGGTAAACGAAGCAATTCTGCTACGCTGAACGGTATCTGTAAGCAGACGAGAAATGTCTATAATATCCAGATTGAAAACTGCATGCTCTGCCACAGAACTATGACCCATTTCGTAGATGATACTTTCGTTAGAGCTTCTTGCTTTATCTATCTCTGCCAAAGATTCAGCTCGAAGCTGGTCCACCTGCTTGCTGCTACGGCTAATCCGCGCATAAGCTGCAGAAATAACCTCCGGAGTGGCTGTTTTGCTTCCTAAGCTGTCAATTAAGCTTTTATCGATGTTGAATCCTGCTACGTTTAGAATCATGATAGGTGTATCCTGTTTATTGCTCTACAATGGCACTAACACTGGAGGCACCAATGCGGCTTGCTCCTGCCTCTATCATTTGCACAGCCATAGCTCTGTTACGGATTCCACCAGAAGCTTTCACGCCCATTTTGGAACCAACAACCTGACGCATTAAAGCTATATTTTCCGGAGTAGCACCTGCACTTCCAAAGCCGGTGGATGTTTTTACAAAATCTGCCCCGGCCTTTTTTGCCAGTAGGCAGGAGATGATAATCTGCTCTCCGCTTAAATAGCAGGTCTCCAGTATAACTTTCAAAATTCCCCTGCCTGCACAGAGATTTACCACTCCTTGTATACTTCTTAGTGCATTACTATAATCTCCACTAAGCAGCGCAGATAGGTTTTGAACCATGTCCACTTCGTCCACACCGGCATTTAAGGCAGCTTCAGCTTCTGCTGCGATACAATCCACAGAGGATGCACCCAAGGGGAAATTAATGACGGTACAGCTTTTTATCTGCGGCTTCAGCAGTAGCTTTATAAGAGGAATGAAGTGTGAGTTTATGCAAACAGATGCAGTTTCATATTGATTGGCTACAGCGATAAGAGCTTCCACATCAGAATTTGTGGCATCAGCCCTAAGAATTGTAGCATCTATAATGGAAGCCATTCCTTTATCCTGATGATAGAGGTTATCATCATCATTAGCCCTGCATCTGTGGCATTTTAAGCAAATCTGATGGCTGCCTCCGCATTTACAGGGAGTATTATCTCCAAAGAGATCTTTTGCGATATCTGCTATCTTGTTCATTAATTCTCCTTAAACTTGGTTTATCTGAGTGGAATTAACTGTATTCTTGCGGTAAAGTTGACCACATGCACCAAATATATCTGCTCCCCTGCTTTTGCGCAAGGTAATTGCCTGAGGCAGAGATTTGGCAAGTAATAAAAAATCCTCTATTTGCTTCGAGGTGGGGGCTGCCATTTCAGAGCCCGGAGCAGGATTGAAAGGGATGAAGTTTATTTTACAGGATATATCACCCACGAATTTCCTTAGTGCATTGATGTCTTCCCTAAACATGTTTATCTCGGGCATCAGAATATACTCTATGGTTACGCGAAATTTGCTTTTGCGTAGATAGTATAACAAAGCCTGCTTCAGTTCCGAGATTGGATATTTACGGTTTATTGGCATAAGCTTTTGGCGTTTCTCGTCTATGGCGGAATTTAATGATATTGCCAGCTTTGCCCTCACACCGCTATCGGCAAAAGCAATTATTGCCGGAACAACTCCACAAGTGGAGACTGTGGTACGTCTGGGGCTAAAGGAAAGCCCGCTTTCATCCTGGATAATCTTTAATGATTGCAGCACATTATCCAGATTATCAAATGGCTCACCCATTCCCATAAACACCAGATTGGTAATATGCGATCCGCTTTCATCCTCTGCAGAACCGGAGGCTTTCCCCGCACACTCACGATTGGCAAGGATTATCTGTCCCACAATCTCATCGCTGCTAAGATTGCGGATTAACCCCATTTTTCCGGTGGCACAGAAGCTGCAATTGCGTGAACAACCTACCTGAGAAGAGATGCACAGGGTGTTTTTGCGTCCTTCAGGGATTATTACGCTTTCTATGATGGTGTCATCAATAAGCTTGTAGCGGTATTTTGTAGCTCCATCCTTCGAAGCATAGCTTGCATCCAGCACGGGAAGATGAAAACTGAAGTTTTCCTTTAGGTAGGTTTTGAAATCCCCGGGAAGATTACTCATTTTATCCGGTTCATTCTGCAAATGCTGATATAGCCAGGTAACAAGTTGCTTTCCACGATATGCAGGAAACTTGGCTGAAACCAAAGCTGCCAATTGTGAAGGGGTTAGAGAATATACATTAGTTAACATGGTTCTATATCTGGAATGCTAAGTATTTCTAATTTTTTGAATTGATCTGGAGTCATATCTATAACCACATTATCTTCGTTAGAAAGGTAAATCTTTTTGGCTATTACATCAATACGAAACACCAGCATTTTTGTATCTTTATATGAAACGCAGGTTCCAATTATGGGGAAATCCTTTGCTTCTTCCACGTAGAAATCCTCTTCGAAATTCAGGCAGCAAAGAAGTCTGCCGCAAGGACCGGAAATCTTGGAAAGATTACCTGCCAGATTCTGATCTTTAGCCATTTTGATGGTTACCTGATTGAATCTTTTCAAAAAACTACCACAGCAATATTGATTGCCGCACATTCCAAAACCACCCAAACGCTTAGCTTCGTCTCTACCAGTGGTTTGATGTAGCTCAATTCTGGTTTTAAACACTGTGGCAAGTTCACGGACAAAAGTTCTGAAATCAATTCTGCCTTCTGCGGTAAAGAAGAAGGTTAGCTTGTTGCCATCGAATTGATACACAGTTTCGATAAGCTTCATTTCGAAGGAATAGCGTTCTAATATCTGTTGAAAAGTGGTAGAGGCTTTTTCCTCTTCAAAGCTGATGTTCTTTAGCTTTTCCTTGTCTTCATCATTGGCTAAACGTCTGATGGCATAGTTTTTGCCCACTACAGCTTGAGAATCCATATCCTCATCGCTAACGCTTAAATGAATCACCTGTGCCAAGTCGTCACCCCGTTCCACTTCCACAATAATCAGATCTTCAGGTTGAACCGGTAATCCACCAGGATTCAGGTAATAACCCAGCCTGCCGGAACGGAATTCTACTTCTATGTAATCTTGCATTTATTCTCCATATTTATAGCATTGTTTGTATGTTTTAAGCTCAATTTTGCTTAATGATAGTTTCCTTCGCTCCTTCACCACAGATGCAGTTTGGCAGAAAGCCTCAAATCTGTAGGGCTGCAAGTTATCTGCCTCGCCCCAAGAATAATCGGGGATAAAATCGCTGATTAATGCCCTGCCCCAGATGTTGCACCCAAGCCCTATAACGCAACCGGTATTTATACTGCAATTGATACCTGTTTTGCTGTGGTCACCTATTATACATCCTAAAAACTGAGTACCTGAATCGGTTTTTCCGCCTTTTAAGTATGAATAGTATGCCACATTTTTGTATGTATTCTTCAAATCGCTATTATTGGT
>JAQVMI010000192.1 GCA_028703735.1 Candidatus Cloacimonadota bacterium
ATTTCCCACCCTGGAACGAGATTATGCCCGGGTAAATTCTGAAGCAGTTATAGCAGCAAACCCGGAGATTATGATCTGTTACTCGCAGGATACATTGTCCAATATACTTAGCAGAAAGGGTTGGCAAAATATACCCGCTATAAAGAACAAACGCATCTACTTCGAAACAGAGATAAATCCTGATTTGATCCAGAGAGCTACTCCCAGAAGCTTGGAGGGAATACAGCAGTTGCAAAAGCTGTTTGCCACAGGAAAAGAAATAGAATGAAATCTAAAATTATGTTTATTGTTTGGTTGCTGATTAGCCTTGCTATTATTTTGCTTTATCTTGGCATTGGAGCTCCAGATGGAAATGTGGTTACTCAGGTTCGCCTACCCCGCATGGTGCTAACAATCTTAGTGGGGATGTCTTTGGCAGGTATTGGTAGTATTTATCAGATTATGTTAGCCAATCCTTTGGCAGAGCCATACATCCTGGGGATATCATCGGGTTCTGCCTTTGGCAGTATTCTTGCAGGTATCTCGGGATATGTACTCCTTATGCCATTGGGAGGATTCGCAGGTGCCGGAATCACTATGCTGGTAGTGTGGAATCTGGCAAATCGCAAAAGACGCTTCGATAGCGGAAGATTGCTTATAGCCGGCGTTATAACCGGTATGTTTTTCGCCGCCGGAATATCTTTGTTAATGTATCTGTATCAGAAGGATACTGCGCTTATTCTGGGAACTTTAATGGGTAATCTGGGGCATATATTCAGCCAGACAGAATGGAATGTTTTTTTAGCTCTTCTAATTGTCTCCCTGCTAATTATGGCATACTTATACTATAAATCTACTGCTCTGGATATTCTGGGAGGAGGCGATATTTATGCCGGAAGCTTGGGTATAAATGGAAAGAATCTGCGTAGAGAAGTATTCCTGCTAACCTCTATTGTAATTGGAATCTGCGTGGCTTATGCAGGCATCATAGGTTTTGTAGGTTTAATAGTGCCTCATGTGGTAAGGTTTTTTATCCCCTCGGGGCAGAACAAGATATACCTTTTTTCGCTCTGGGCTGGAGGAATATTCTTGCTAACATGCGATATAGCTGCCAAGCATCTGTTGAATATGGAATTACCTGTAGGTGTAATAACTGCTTTTATTGGCTGCCCGGTTTTTATGTGGTTATTGGGAAGAAAAGGTAGATAATAGGATGAAAGCTTCCACGTAGCGGAGCTTTCCGAAGCTCCATTTGGAAGGTGGAAGGGTGAAACAGTGGAAAGGTGAAACAGGGTTTGAAGATCGGAGGCTTTAGTTTGTGGCTTTCGCATGTCATTCCGGACTTGATCCGGAATCCAGTCTTTTAGAAACATCATCGTTGTATTGCAATATGTTAGTAAACAGCATGTTATCACTGGAGAGTTTTCATATGTGGATTCCTGCCTGCGAGACTGTGTGAAAACTCGTTCAGAGTCCCGTAGGGACGTCATTTTAGATAGCTATTGTGATTTTATTATTGTTTGTCTGAGTCCCGTAGGGACGACATATCAGATACGTACCTCATTCTGGTTTATGAATATTAGGCTTCCATATATGCCGTCCCTAAGGGACTCTTGTGGTGTGTTTGGGGTCGTGGTGCTATCTGAAATATCGTCCCTACGGGACTTTAGATGTCATTCACACACTTTTCACACAGTCTCCTTCGCAGGAATGACAAGTAATTGAACTAGATCTACCCATACATAATGAAAGAGAACCCAAAAAAATGCCCTGCACCAAAAGGTACAGGGCATTAAGTTGAACACTTTACCAGCCAATAAATAGCCGGTATAAATGCAGTTTATTTCATCAACATCATTTTGCGTGTTTCCACTTTGCTGTCTGTGGACAGACGATAGAAATAGAGACCACTGGTTACTTTTGTACCATTGTTATCGGTTCCATTCCATACCACGCTGTTCTTTCCAAAAGCGGCTGTTCCATTAAAGAGATTCTTTACAAGCTGACCCTTTACGTTATAAACGGCAAGAGTAGCTGGAGCAGCTTTCGGCATATCGAAGCTGATGGTTGTTTCTGGATTGAAGGGATTGGGGTAGTTCTGGGCAAGCAAATTGGTAACCGGGATAACACTGTTATCTTCATTGGCATGACCAGTAGGGAATACAATCTGTAGCTCAGTAAACATTACTTGTCCGCCATCGGCTGTAGGATGAACAGGATTCTCGATGGCATTGGAGCCCCAGGTGAAATCATCATAGAACATGATACCAAGCTTACCAACTTTGTTCTCGCCCTGCATACCTGTGAAGATCACTTTGTCTGCAGGATAAACCCACATAGGCTTCAAACCGGTAAACTGAGGAGTAGTTTCAATGTTGTTTAGTTTGATAGGTTCGCTCCACATGCCACCATTATTGGGGGAAACTGAAATGAAGATTTCGGGAGTGTTTGCCCAGGCTGCATAATCGGTATCGCCATCGGCATTGTTCCATTTGGCACGGACGCAATTCTGCCATACCATGGCAAGCATTCCATTGTCATTACCTTCTGTAACTTTCATGTTACTATAGTGGAAGAACATGGCATCGCCATGAGCTGCCTGATCCCAATAGGGGAAATTCCAGTCATCAGCGATGTCCGGAGCCCAACCAGTGGAATATTCTGTCCAGCTATCCACTTCACCCCAAGGTGCTACCATGTCCCAAGGTTGGAACCATTCGTCGTGGGTGTTTTGAGGATTAACCTGAGGATATATTTCTTTGATGGTGAATTGTTCCCCGGCAGCAGCTTGAGGATCGAAAACAAATTCTTTGGCAAACTGCATAACAGGATAATAGAAACCTTCATCGTTGCTAAGAGCCCATAAGCAGGGAACATGAATGCGTCCTGCATCATCAACAGTGGCATTAAGGTGACTGGAGTTACTGATACTCCATTTCAATTGTTCATCGGTATAAGGAACATCGGAATCGTTTGTGAAGTATCCGGCAGTTCCGGTTGGGGTAGCTGGAGGATTCCAGGCAGGAAGGGTGCTATAGGCACTTATCCGTGTCCACTCGCCCTGACCATAGTTTGTGCATTTGAAGATGTCCATGTCTGCTTCGGGAATATCGGTAGTGCCATCAGCTTCTGTAGCAAAATGGTAGCCGGCATAATAAACATTTCCAGCTTCATCAGTGGTAATGGCATGGAAAGGACGGCGCCATTCGGCATCATGATTCCATTGGTCCATTTCGGGAATTGTTGTGGAGCTCCAGACAAGTGGAACACCGGTTTCGATATCGTCACCATCAAAATCCGCATAAGCAATATACGGGTTTTCAGAAGGACCAAATGAGTGGGTAACAAAATTACGACAAATTACATAAACGCGACGTTTTCCATCTACAGGTGAGGGACCAATTTGAGCTGTAGGCCAGAGGAATTCGTTGTCTGTAGTGGGTGTGCCTACACCAGGTGTGATGGTGATGGGGTTTTGGGCAATTACTTGCAGATTGTTGAACAAGCCAGCGATTCCAGCGATGAAACCATCGGAAGTAAATTGAACTTCGTTTTCATCATCAGCATCAGTATTTGCGTGCCAGGCATACAAAGGTTTGCCGGATACAGGATCAACAGCAACAGTAGGATAGCCTTCGCGGTTAACAACAGCGGTAATTTCGTTGTTGTTGATCACATTGCCCTGTGCATCCAAATAAGTGTAGAATGCGCGACGTTGACCGGTTGATGAGCGTGATCCATGATAGGTCATGAAATAACCGCCACCTGCGGACTGGGGAATTGTGCGGAGCGGCAGACCGTTATAGCTTCCTATCATATAGTCATAATAAGAAGTAATTACAGCGGTCGGATTTTTTGTAAAGATGTATTCCGGAGCCGTGCGATTGCTTAGTAACGGAATACCTTGAGGTAGTGTGACTGGCTTCTTGTTGATGCCGGGTATCATTTCCTTTGCGAAAATGGTTCCGAACAAGAAGGACAGACATAGGACGACTAATAGTGTTTTTTTCATTCGTTCCTCCTGAATCAATTTAGGGTCTTTTAATATCTCATTTTCAATGACACACGGTGGGCACTTTTGATAAAGTTCTCTTCCAGGTATCCCATGTTCGTGTATGCATAATCGATGTTGAAGATACCAAGACTGGTAGGCACTTGCCAGCCAATCCCAGCACTGAAGCCGTTAGTATCATAGTTTATTTGGTAACCAGTCCTGAAGAAAATACTACTAAGCTTGTATTCTGTTCCCAAGTTCCAGGTTTCCAGACGGTCTATCACATTGTCCAATTGCATAGATGCAATCCAATAATTGGTATCGCTGCGCATCAGGTCGCCACAAATGCCAAGGGAGAAGCTCATAGGGATTTTACTTTCCAGTTCTATCCCGTCTTCATCTACCACTCCATCTCCGTCGTTATCGAAAAGATCGAAGGGATCCTCATCATTTCTACCATCGGCATCATCATCCACCAAATAGCGGATATCCGGTCCGAAATTGCGCAGAGCCATTCCTATTTTTACGTTTTTCCAGCCTGTGTTATAGATGGAACCTAAGTCTAATGCATAGCTGTTCACCGAGTATTCATACAAATTTTCGCGTAAGTATTTGGCACCTATACCGGCAGAAAATTTATTGGTAAACTGCTGAGCATAAGTTGCGCCTATGGCTATAGCACCATTTGTGAAAGTTTCACCTGTGGGTCCAAAAGGTTCTTCTTCGGTAACTTCACTATCATCCATGTGTAAGGCAC
>JAQVMI010000193.1 GCA_028703735.1 Candidatus Cloacimonadota bacterium
ACACCAGAGTAGAACCGGTGATGTTTTTACCTGAGCTTAGCTCACGGGCACTACTGTTAGTTACTTTAGCTCTGCTGCGAATTTCAGAAAGGTTAATGCTATAGTTCAAGCTTTGGCTGCCGGTGTTGCTGATTGTAAAAGTTTCCGTGGTTTCTTCACCTACTAACAAGCTTGCTGCAATCTGCTCTGCATCTACCGCTATTGTTGGAGGCGTGAATCCAGTTCCAGTTACGGCAAGATTGTATGTGGCTTGAGTTGTACTGTTACTGGTGATAACCACGTTGCCGTTATAGGCTGTGGCAGCAGTGGGAGTAAGGGTAAGGTTATATGTTTTTGAGTTGCCGGAGGCAATGGAGAAACTTAGGACATTACGTGTTTCTCTGCTTTGCAGAGCTACTGTATAACCTGTGGGTGTGGTGATGGTTCCGGTTAGAGCTTGTCCACCAGTGTTGGTGATTGTAAAGCTCTGTGTAGAACCTGTGCCTACCGCAACATTGCCATAAGCAAGGCTGGTGGGATTTACAGCGATCTGGGGACCAGAAGTGATAGGGGCAAACACGAACCTCACATTGGGACGACTTGTTGAAGAGGTTCCTGATGTGAACACGTTGGTTTGGTCAGCAGTATCGCTTTGCCAATACATGTATCCAGAGGTAACAGTGGTATATTGCACTGTTCCACTCTGATTATAAGCAGCTAAAAGCCCAAAAGCAGTGTCAATAACCAGATTGCTGGTCCCATCCCAAAGGAAAGGAGTGCTAAGAGTAAGCATTTGGTATCCACCTGCCACAGGCAAGTAACTGGTATTACTGTAAACTGTTACCATGCCGGTGGCAGTTTCAGCAGTGGCTACGTTTGTCGCAGTTGTAGGTTTCATTCTTACTATGAAGTTAGGCATGGCTGTAGCAGGGGCACCAGAAACGTAAAAACCGAGCTGGGTAATATTTATGGGACCTATCACTCCCGCAGCACGTAGCTCGGCAGCAGTATATATAGATTGACCATGTCGGCTTTTATAAAAGATGTTTATAGGAGAGGCAGCAGTAGTTCCTGTTACACTTGTCCCTGCTCCAATTATTGCCACGGTTGTTGCCACATCGGTAGGTGTAGCTGTAACGGTATTGGAAGCAGCCGATTCCCCTGCAGGGTTGGTATAAACCGTAGTTACGTAATAGCTGTAACTTGTTCCGTTGGTAAGCCCGGTGTTTTGATAGGAAGTACCTGTAACGGTTGTTAAGGCTGTTCCATTACGGTAAATTTTGTAACCGCTGATAGCTCTGTCTAAGCTTGAACTAAACAGGCTTTCCATTTCTGAACCTCTGCCTGTGGCAGCAGTCCAGCTAAGGTTTATTAAAGCATTTCCTGCGGCAGCAATTAAATTTGTGGGAGCTACAGCATTCGGAGTAGCATTAATGGTTGCGGTAGGATCAGATTCTCCATCGGCATAAACTGCTTTCAAATAATAACTGTAAGTAGTGCCATTGGTTACGGCTGTGTCTGTATATGTAAGTGCTGTAACCGTTGTAAGCAGATTGCTGTTCTTGTATATTTTGTACCCTGTAGGGCTTCCGGAAACCGGTGCATTCCAGTTAAGGGTAACAGAACTATGTGTACTTGTGGCTGCAAGGTTTTGAGGAGGGTTGTAAACACTGGGACCGGTTGAGGCTGGGAAAACAATGTTGTCTATCCAGGCACAATTGCTTCCGCTATCAATACTGGTGTCCTTCATATATTCCCATTTAAGCACACGGGTTCCGGCTGCAAGAGCGTAAGTTGCTTGTGTCCAAGCTACTTCACCAGACCAACCTGTGCCGTTTTGAATCACGCCATCCACATAGAACTTAAGAAAGTCATAATTCGTTTCTGAGGATACTTTATACCAGAATGTGAGGTTGCCACCGGTAGTAAGAACGCGGGTGGTCTCTAAGGTACTTGTTTGGCTGTGAGTTATTAATCCGCTCTTAGCAGCATAGGTTCCGGCGTAAGCACCGGAGTTAACTACCGTCCAGGGAAGTGTTCCACCGCTAACCCAGGGAAATGCGTTAAAATTACCGGTTTCGAAATCTTCCAGTATAAGCCCAACCGCAGTTGCTTCAGTTTTATTAGCCGTATAAGCTCCGGCAGTGGCATTAAACACAAGTGAAGCCACTGTTCCAACAGTCATCCCGGAAGCAGCAGTAAGGCTGAAGCTAAGGTTTGTGCTTCCGCCTGCAGCTATGGCTGCATAGCTGGCAGTACCGGTATTAATGGTAATTCCGGATGTAGGGCTGGTTAGGGTTGCCGAACCGCTGGGAGAGGTTGCGGCACCTGTATTATTCAAAGGCATGGTAAGGGTAACGGTTTCGCCAGGATCGAGGCGACCATTGTTGTTGCCTGGGGCTGGGTCTGATACAGTGAAGCTTCCAAAGGCAAGGGCTGGAGCATTAAACACCTGGCTAAAATTGTGCACCCAGGTATTAGAGCCGCTAACCATAGTAATGGTGAAGGCAGCGGAAAGCTGGTTAACGATGTTATTGGCTACGGTAAAGCTAAAAGCATTGGTTTTAACTACAGATGCTCCAGCAGCCAAAGCAGCGATGCTTTCTGTGCCATCGGTGATTGTAATACCGGCAGTTGCACAGGTTAAAGTAGCTGTTGTAGTGCCGGAGGCAACTGAGCCAACATTCTTAAATGTAGTAGTAAATCTACCGGTTTCGTTGTATTCGGCTACACTATTATTAGTATCGTTATAGGTATTTGCATCCACAGTCATATAGGCACCGCTATTGGGAGCAATGGTGATGCTTTCGATACGGGTAATCTTGTTTTGAGCAGTAATCACCAGAGTTGCAGTTCCAACTGTACTAAAGGGGGTGATGGCTAAAGTAAGCGATCCACCGGCAGGAACCAAAGCTGTGCCATAAGTTACTCCACCCATAGTTAAGGCTACTCTGGAATAAGGTGTAGCGGTAACTGTAATGGATGTGGCTCCCACAAGGATAGTGGTGGGGAAAGTGGCAGTATTCACTGTGGGAACGCCCAAATAGGGCATGGTGGTGGGATCACCCATAATGGAATAAATTTCCCAGTAATAAGGTTTTCTGCCACTGTTGCTTTGTTCCACAGCAGTATTTCCCATTACGTTAATTTCCCCCACAGTAGTTGCCCAATTAGTGAAGGCTTCACCATTTTTGTGGAACATGGCATCATAAGCACCTAAAGTAGAGGCATTATAAGCATGTGCCGTTGCCTGGATGGGGGTTTTGTACCCAATGCCCCACCAGTAGTCTTCATCCCAATAGCTGTTATTGGTGGCACCTATATAGTTTACACCTCCGCCATTGGCTTTACGAATTATGGATTCGCCGAAGCAAACTCCGGTATTAAAGGCATTGGTAACGCAGCAGTTGCCAACCATAACTCCATACTTGTTGGTATTGGTCATGGCGTTTACATCAGAAACTGTAAAGGTTGGATCTCCCCAACTGGTTGTGCTTCCATGAGCTGTGTAATTTATATAGCCTCTACCTTCGTTGGCATTGGCAATGATAGAAGCATCGCTTGATCCTGAGGCAGGGTAGAGGTAAGTATTGCTGGTTATGCCATTGGTGCTGTTAAAGTAATGAGTTGTGCCATAGTTTATCTGTCCATTTCCATAGGTAGGAGCTGCACCGGCATCTACTCCTGCGATCATTACAACCTTGCCCAGATAGCTAAGGTCTGGCATCAGTGTTTTCTGGAACGTTAAAGTTTTGGTGATAATGTTAGTAAGCTCTGTGGCACTGGAAACAGAGAATCTGCCATAGTACATTTCCGGAAGATAGTCTGTTCCTTGTAAACGGACATAGGTGAGATCAGTTACATGGCTTCCTGATGCACCGGTATTGGCTATAACATTATCTCCGGTAGTAGAGGTATCACCCACAATCAAAAGATAAGTAGGAGCAGGGTTTTCTACAGTTGCAGCACTCCATACACCTGCCATATATGTATTTATGGCAGCAGTGGTATTGGCAACTGTTCCACCTGTTCCAACGGTGGTAACTATAACAGAGTAACCTTGTTGTTTTTTCCAATCCACATAGGTTGCCATTTCATCGGTATAGTTAGGAGGGCAAAGGATAAGAATCTTGGTGGGATAGCGGTTATTGTTTACGCGTTCGTTATCGCTCCAGTTATACAGAAGTTTGCCATACATGGCATCATATTCTGCAGAGCCTGTTCTATCCAGCAAGTTCTTGGTGGCAAGCATATCAGCATTAAGAAAATTAACCTTTATATAGGCTTCGTTGCAGATTTGAAGGTCTCCGGTTTTGGGATTATACTGAATGGGTTCATAATCGAAACGGAAAATGCGCACTCCGCGCATAAAGCCAATTTCTTCCACATGGAATATATCGCTATTGCTATAAGCATTTTCGTTATAGACAGCAATTTTTTGTTCAAAGGGAATCAGCTCTGGATTTGCACTTTTGGAAACTGAGGGCTGCGCAGGTATAATGCTATTCTTAAGCTTAGTATCAGTTCCGCTAATTCTTTGCTGGTTTCGGGTTACAAATTCGAATTGCACATTTGCACCTACCGGCACGGCAATAAGTTTGCTATAAACCGGCAGTTTGGGTTCGCCGATTCTACCACTGAAACCAAAGCCATCGATACTTATCTGATCGAAGTTTCCGGCTTTCGTTTGAATCTCTTCCAGGCTATAATCTTGCAGCTTGAATTGAAGCTCAAAACCATAATCG
>JAQVMI010000194.1 GCA_028703735.1 Candidatus Cloacimonadota bacterium
ACCTATGAAGGTAAATTCTATAGCTGCCAATAGGTATTGATTCATTATAACTTCCTTATTAAGTTCTTTTATACAGGCAGGTATACCGTAATTTTGGTTCCCAGCCCGGGATTGCTTTCAATTTGCAATTTTGCATTCATAAGTTTCAGCGAAGTTTGGCATAGGTGAATGCCCAAACCGATTCCGCTGTTTTTCTTGTTCTTATCTTTTTGTTGATATCTTCCCCGCATTATGCTCTTTAGGTCTTTGGGGCTTATTCCTTCTCCATTATCTTCAATTACGATGCAGAGGTGGGTTTTGTCCCGGTTCACACTAATGCTTACCTTTCCTTCCGGAGCAGTGAACTTTATGGAGTTATTCAGCAAATTGCGGATTACAATCTTCAAAAGGTCACTATCTATGGAGGCAGCCATATTTTGCTGTTCATGGCTAAGCTCCAAATTTATAAGTTTCTGTCTGGCTATTGGTTTGTACACGCTGATTATGGAGCTCAATATTGGAATCACATCCTGTTTGGAGATAGCAACTTTGGCGGCGAGGCTTCTGCGCTTTAGCCTAATTCCATCTAACATTTCGTCTATAAGCTTATACATACTTTGGCTGCTGTTGCGGATATCCTGTAGAAGCTCTATTTGCTCTTCCTGCGAAAAGTTTCCATCTTGCATCATACCCACAATGCGGAAAATGGTGGCTAAGGGAGCGCGTACATCGTGAGATATAACCGAGATTACCCAATTCAGCATTTCCACAGTGTCTTCCAAATTTCTGTTGCTATGGGCAAGTTCGTGGGATTTTTGCTTAATTATCTTGTTCTTCTTCTTCAGTTCGGTATTTTGCAGCAGGTATTGCTCTGCCTGCGTTTCTATCTTTCCACGATAGTAATCTGCTTCCATTTTTGTGATAGAGTTATTAGATTTATCTTCCAGATCTTGGGCTATTATCTTACTTACTGCACATTGATGTTTCCAAGCTTCTTCATAGCGGTTTAAGCGGGCGTAAATTTCGGATAAAAGGGTATTAGTGCGGTTCAGCAGATGCGGAATATCCAGCCTGGTAGCAATCTCTTCTGCCTGATTTAGTGTTTCTATTGCTTCGGACAGCATATCCGTTTTTATGTAAATGGAGGCAATGTTGATCAGGCAGTTTCCGCCTTTGCACTCATCGAAGCCTTTTTGAAATAGCTCATTTGCCATTTGGTAATACTTCAAAGCTTCTGCAAGGTTTCCGCTGGATTCGTGAATATACCCAATATTGTTATAGGGTGTTGCAAAATCAAGCTCATTAAAATACTCCTTACCGGAAATCACACACTGATTAGAGTATTCCAGGGCTTTTTCGGTGTTGCCCAAAGCATTATATACAAGGCTGATACTATCACAACATTCGCACACTCTGCGAAATTGCTTATACTTTTCTGCCAAATCGCGAGCCTGTAACAAAGCATCCAGTGCTTTGTGGTAATCACCCTGCACCTGATAGGCTGCCCCAAGGTTTATTAGTGGAGAAATCTTTTCATCTGTATAGCCATTATCCTCAGCAAGCTGAATAGTTTTGAAGGCATACTCGATAGATTTATTTGTTTCTCCAAGTATTCCATAACCAACGCTGTTGTTGTTTAGCAGGTTAAGCTTCATCCTTAATGGGCAATCTTCTTTCAACATGGTAT
This sequence comes from Candidatus Cloacimonadota bacterium, assembly GCA_028703735.1. Classification (GTDB taxonomy): domain Bacteria; phylum Cloacimonadota; class Cloacimonadia; order Cloacimonadales; family Cloacimonadaceae; genus Cloacimonas. Next base: position 1,667 of record JAQVMI010000194.1, read on the forward strand.
CCCACACGTCTATAGCTTCGTGATAAAACCCGCATTGTGCTTTGGTTATGGCATAGTTTGCTCTGGCTCGAAGTAAAACTTGGGGATTACTATGCTTCTCTCCATAGGCTATTAGTTTTTTAAAAATTTCCTGTGCTTCCGGTATGCATTCGTTTCTGCCATTGTATTCGCCCAAGGCAAAAAGCAGATCAAGATATAACTCCTGATGGTATGTGAAATCCCTAGTTTGAGATAAGTCACTTAGTAGGGAATAGTTTTCCCTTGCCTGCGCTTGAGGCACTTCAACCAACATGCCCTTCAGGGCATTTATTACGGATACATCCGCTTCAGTAATAGTTTGTAGTTTAGTTTTACCCATAGGTTGCTATCATACTATCAAACATTATTCTGTCAATTCATTTCTTTCTGGCATACCCTCATTATTATTAGTAAAGATAAGACAACATTATTAAGGTTAATAGTCACACGGATTTAACGGATTATACGGATTAACACAGATTTATTGGCATAACAATGAACATCTGTGCTAAATAGGAGAAGAGAACATCGTGTTTCAATCTCAATTCGGAATGTAACTTGCCCCCAAAAAAACAGACACAATAACCTTGTTATCCGTGCCAATCCGTTTAATCCGTTAAATCCGTGTGCCTATTCTTTATTTTGGGGGGGGTATGGCATTACAAATTAACATTGACAAAAAACTACCCCTAAGGCATACTTGCCCAATGAAAGAAATAGTTCGCAGAAGCACACGCCGCATTTATTTGGGAGAAGTTCCCATCGGGGGAGCTGCCCCCATTAGCATTCAATCCATGTTATCGGTGAAAACATCTAATCTACCCGCAGCAGAATTGCAGATTAGAGAGCTGGTATCAGCAGGTTGTGATATAATCCGCTTTTCGGTGCAGGATTTAGAGGACGCAAAGGCAATAAGAGAGCTTAAAAAAGTAAGCAAAGCTCCTCTTGTGGCAGATATTCATTTTGATTACCGTCTTGCCTTAGCCTCTATCTCTGCCGGTATAGATGGATTGCGGATAAATCCTGGTAACATTGGTAAAGTGGAAGGTATTCAAGCATTGGTCGCAGCAGCAAAAGAACGATTGATTCCCATTCGCATTGGGGTGAATAGCGGTTCCTTGCCAACCGATCTTGTGCAGAAATATGGTGTGTCGGCTCAGGCAATGGTAGAAGCAGCTCTCAGCCATATTCATATTTTGGAAGATTTGAATTATCAAGAGATAAAAGTATCGGTGAAGGCATCCTCTATACCCTTAGTTTTGGAAAGCTATCGTAAACTTAGCCAATTGTGTGATTATCCTTTGCATTTGGGAGTTACCGAAGCAGGAACCATGATGCGTGGCAGCATAAAAAGTGCCATAGCTTTGGGTATATTGTTAGAAGAAGGGATTGGTGATACAATAAGAGTTTCTTTAACTTCAGATCCTGTTAAGGAGATAGTGGTAGCCAAAGAAATTCTGGTATCCATAGGTATGCGCCAGGGTTTAAGCATAATATCCTGCCCCACCTGCGGCAGAACCAGAATAGATCTGATTCGCCTTACTGAAGCAGTAGAATTAGCCCTGGCAGATTATGCAGATAAACCCCTTACCATAGCAGTAATGGGATGTGCAGTTAATGGTCCCGGAGAAGCCAGAGAAGCAGATTTTGGCATAGCCGGAGGTAAAGGAGAGGGGCTGCTGTTTGCCAAAGGCGAAATTATTAAAAAAGTGCCAGAAGAAAGCCTGGTGAAAGAGCTGCTCAGCTTGGTAGAAGAGAATTTTGGTCTTTCTTAAAGCAAAAATACACAGTGTTACAATAGACAGTATTTATCTCAAGAGTTTTACAAGTATTTTACTCCTATGCTATTAGCTAAGATTTTCTTCACCTTTCTAAAAATCGGAGCTTTTACTATCGGTGGTGCTTATGCAATGATTCCCTTAATAAAGCGGGAAGTGTGCCAGAAAAACAATTGGGTTAGCGAAGAGGAATTTTTGGACGGATTGGCAGCAGCTCAAAGCTGTCCTGGTCCCATAGCCGTAAATATCAGCATCTATATCGGTTATCACATATCAAAGGGCAAGGGAATGCTGATAGCGGTGCTGGGAACAATATTACCTTCCACGCTTATCATCATGTTAATAGCTGCTTTATTCAATAAGTACGCAGAAGCAAGCCTGGTGCAAAAAGCTTTTCATGCGCTTCGTCCGGCAGTTGTGGCACTTATAGCTATTCCGCTTTACCAAATGAGCCAGAAAGCAGGGATAAATTTGCGAAACTTCTGGTTTCCACTTTCCACTGCTATTCTGGTGGGTGTTCTTACCATCAGTCCGGTATATTTAATTTTGCTTACAGCCGTGTTTAGCATTTTACAAAGTAGCAGGAAGGTTTGATGTACTGGCAGATGTTTTTCACTTTTATGAAGATAGGCTTATTCAGCTTTGGGGGAGGCTATGCAATATTGGCGATGATTCAACAGGAAGTAGTGATAAAAAACCTGTGGTTAACTCAGAGCCAATTTGTGGATGTTGTGGCAATTTCTCAAATGACCCCGGGTCCCATAGCCATAAATGCTGCCACTTTTATCGGCTATCAAAAAGGCGGAATCCCGGGTGCCTTACTTTGCACCTTTGGGGTTATTTTCCCTTCCTTGATAATAATGCTGATAGTAACCATCAGCTATCTAAAGCTGAAGGGGAAAGCCTGGTTCAAGAATCTGTTCAGCAAGCTTCGGTTGCTTTCTGTGGGGCTAATTGCAGCAGCTTTGATAATGGTTTTTAGGGATGCAATGCAGGATATGTTTACCATCCTTGTGTTTTTGCTATGCCTTATTGTAACATGGAAATATAAAACAAACCCCTTCTATATGCTTATTGGAGCTGCGCTTATAGGCATCTTGCTTGGATAGGGCAGAGGTGTGAATATTACACTCCCCATATCTCCCTGGCATAACCCTTTATGGTTTCATCGGAGGAAAACCTGCCCATATTGGCAATATTAGCCAGGGACATACGGTTCCACAGAGGTTTATTCAAATATGTTTTTGCAGCTTCACGATTC
>JAQVMI010000195.1 GCA_028703735.1 Candidatus Cloacimonadota bacterium
ACCGCTGTGCTTACCACAGGTCCTCCCCACTCCACACATTTAATCGGCTTGAAACTGCACAAACGCTTGGGAATAAGGTGGTGCACAGATTTTCGTGATCCCTGGGCTGATATTTACTATTTGAAGCTTAATCCCCCGTCTGCATTTACCATGAGAATGCATAAAAGATTGGAAAAAAAGGTAATAGCCAATTCTTTTATAAACTTTATTGTTAGCCGTAGCATAGCAGAGGCATTGCCTGCAGGAAGAAAGGAAGTGCTTTATAACGGATTTGACCCCCAGGATTTTCGGGGTTTAGCTTACTCCAGATCTCAGCAATTCAGAATTAAATTTGTGGGACAGCTTACTGCCGGGCAGGATGCTTCTGTGCTGATAGAGGCATTAGCAGATCTAAACGGACTAAGCGAGCTGCAGTTCTCGCTAATTGGCACCAGAGATTTCCCTGCTAACACATTACAGGTGCGCAGGCTACCCTTTATTCCCCATAATGAGGCAATAAAGGAATTGGTGGAGGCAGAATTATTGGTGCTGTTTATAAATTCCTACGAAGGCAACAAAGGAATGCTAACCACGAAATTATTCGAATACATCGCTTCCCGAAGCCCCATACTATGCATAGCTGCAAAAGGTGGTGAAGCAGAAGAGCTAATTACCCGGTGTAATTGCGGTGTTGTTTTACAAGAAAAAGCAGAAATTAGGGAGCACATATCCAAGCTTTATTCTCTGTGGAAAGAGGGTGCCGGTTTAAGAACAACAGCGGATATAAGCTTTTTAGATGTAAATGTGCAAGCCCAAAAGCTGAATTTGATAAACCCTTAAATTTCCCAATCACAAACCCGAGCTGCGATTACCGATAAAGAAATCGAAGATTAACTTGCGATGATCCAAATCTGTAATCCGTTCCGGATGCCATTGTATCCCCAGAATTATTTGCTCTCCATCATGTTCCAGAGCTTCTATACCTCCTTCGGCAGAAAATGCTACAGGCTTTAATCCCTTCCCTATGTGCAAGGGGTTTACTCCCTGATGATGATTGGAATTTACAATAAGCTTTTCTGCATTACATATCCTATTTAACCAGCGGCTGTCTTTTATGGTTATTGGGTGATATTTCTCGCCAAAATGAGTTTCCACAGTATCAAGGTGCTGGATTAGCTTCCCGCCAAAATAGATATTGATCAGTTGCATCCCAGCACATATCCCCAAAAGCGGTTTTCCGCTTTCTAAGATTAAATCCATCAGTAACATATCAGAATTTGCTCTCCGCATTTCCATGGCTTCAGTTTGAGGATGAGGAATTTCGCCATACATTTGGGGAGGATAATCCATACCACCAATAATGATGAGGCTCTGAACCATATCTATATACTGCTTTAGCAATGCTTTATCCTCGATACTTGGGATTAAAAGCGGTAAGGCACCATAAGTGTAAAGGGCATTTACATAAGTATCTCTAATGTGATATTGCATATAGCTGCCAAGCTGCATGTAATTTGTGCTTATCCCAATTATCGGTCTTGTAAAACTCATTTGGGTTTACTCCTGTTTAGTCACGTTCAATTTCTAAGTATCGCAAAGATAAATTATCCTGCAAAATAGTCAAGAGCTTTGCTGCTCTGGTGTAACCCTAAATATTTAAGGCTCATTATCATAACGAATGGGATTCGTAATTTATTTCTAATGCCATAACAATAGCTGCTATAAGCCAATATACTTGCCATAAGAAAAGAACTTTGCAAAGATAAAGCTTGACGGATTTACGATCCCCTTCGCATCATGACACTATATAGTGTTCTGGAGGATATATGCAAAAGGATGAAAAACAAATAAATGCAGCAAAAGACCACGACGATGGGTTCAATTGTGCTCAGTCGGTTCTAAAGCAATTTTGCTTATCGCATAATATGGATATTGATACTGCCCTGCTAATAGCCTCAGGTTTTGGAGGAGGCATGAGGATGGGAAGTGTTTGTGGAGCATTAACAGGGGGAATTATGGCTTTAGGCTTGGCTTATGGATTCACCGATCCACAGAATAAAGCGCAGATTGATGCATCCTGTTTAGAACTGACTTTGAGGTTCAAGGAAGCCATGGGCAAAGTGGATTGCCGTGATATAATCGGAATAGATACCTGTGATCCTATCCAACGCAGCGATGCTCAAAAAAAAGGTGTTTTCGCCGAAAAATGTCCTATAGCTATAAGAACTGCTGTGGGCATTGTGGAAGAAATGATTGCCCGAAAAGAGGATACCCAATCTAACTAAACAATACACCAAAACTTACAAAGACGATATTAGTATTTTCCTGATGCGCTTGGTAACCACCACCAGAAACAAAGTGAAACCAATCATAAGGGTAGAAAGCGAATTGATGGTGGTGATAGTGCCTCTTCGAATGGTTCCCTCCACATAGATGGGTAACGTATCGAAGCCTCTGCCGGAAGTGAAGAAAGTAATAATAAAATCGTCTATGGATAGCGTAAAAGCCAGCAAAGCTGCTGCAATTATTCCCGGAAGCATCAAAGGCAGCTTCACCTTCCAAAAGATAACCGCAGGTTTCGCTCCCAAATCCATTGCTGCCTCCACCAAAGAATAATCAAAACCCTCCAAACGAGATCGGATAACGATAACTGTGTATGATATACAGAAGGTTATATGGGCAATTAGCACCGTTATCATACCCGTATTAACCCGGGTGAAATTGAATAACAGAGCCAGGGAAACACCCATAAGAATATCCGGGATAACCAGTGGAATGTAGATTAACGCAGAGAGAGCTTTGTGTCCGCTAAACTGCTTATTCTCCATGCCCAAAGCGGTTAACACACCAATAACAGTAGAGATAAAAGTGGATAAACCAGCTATTAGCATCGTGTTGCTAAAGGCTTGCCTTATGGAATCATTATCCCAAAGCTGGATGTAATACTTTAGGGTAAAACCTTTCCAACCTGTGATAATCTTGGCATCGTTAAAACTGTAGATTATCAGGATTATGATGGGTATATACAAAAATACCATCACTAAGCTGAAAATGGTTAAATTCATCCCTGTGTAAAATCTGGAGATCGATAGTTTCTTCATACTTTCCTCCGTGCTTTCTGGTGTTTATACAAGATAAACAAGCCAAATAGCAGGACTGCAACAAAGAAAAGCAGAGTTAAAGATAAAGCAGAAGCCATAGGCCAATTGCGGGGAATATTCTTTATCTTATAGGTTATTACCTGTCCCAAATACAAGGATTTCTGGTTTCCCACAAGCTGTGGTATAAGATACGCTCCCAAAGCAGGGATAAATACTAACAAACTGCCGGCAAAAATACCCTCTGCACAAAGAGGAAGCGTAATGCGGAAAAAAGCTTTAATCTCGTTTGCACCTAAATCCATCGCAGCATGCAGCAGGGTGAAATCCAGCTTCTCCAATACACTATAAAGTGGCAAAATCATATAGGGTAAATAAACGTAAACCATCACTAATACTACTGCCAGGTCGGTTCGCATAATTTCCAGAGGTTGGCTTATTAAGCCAGAACTAATTAGCACATCATTCAAAACCCCATTGTAGGCGAGGAATATCCTCCACGAAAATATGCGGATAATCAGGTTTGTCCAGAAGGGGATTATGATAAATATCAGCAAGGTATTCTTAGTTTTATCTTTAGCTCTGGCAATAAAATAAGCCACAGGGAATCCCAATAACAAACAAAGAATCGTGGTTAAAATTGCCAAACGAAAGGATAGAAAGAAAGTGGATAAATATTGAGGGCTTAAAGCCTGACGATATGCAGCAAGGGAGAATTCGAAGTTCACATCATAAATATCAGGGGTTAAAAAGCTATAGATTACCACTATTATGTATGGAACCAGAAAGAAAACAATTAGCCAGAATAATGCCGGTGCAGATAAAGCCCAGGAAGCAAGATTACGCCTGGAAGCTGCCTTTAAAGCAAGCGTGTTATCCTGTTCGCTTTGACCATGTTTGGGGTATCTGTTCATGTTTCCAAAGTTCGTTTTACAGCACGTTGATAGTGGTTTATCCCACTTTCGGCAATATCGGTGGAGCTAAGGTTACCCTCTGAAATCTCGTCTATCAACCATGTATCGGTATCATGCCAGAATAGCCACACAGATTCTTCCCAATCCAAAGCCTTGTCATCAAAATAAACGCGTTTATGCTGGCTGAATACTCTAAATTTAAGAGCTCCCACCCGTACAATGTATTGAGTATGCGAACCCAGATAGAGGATATCCTCAATGGTTCCCTTCAGCATATTAATATCATCCTGATAGCGAGGTTTACTGCGGGAAATGGCAATTTTCTCCGGTCGTAACGAAACGGTAAGCTCCCTTCCCATCACAGGTGGAAAATTGAAGGTGCTATCAATTTCGAAATAATTGCCGCTACCATCCGGACACTTAAGCTGCACGTATTCATCCTCTATACCACAAACCTCACCGGTGATAAGATTAGTTTCCCCAATAAAATAGGCAGAAAAGATGCTGGCAGGTCGTTCATAAATATCATCAGGTGGTCCGGCTTGGACAATTTTGCCGTGATTCATTACCGCCACTCTGTCCGAAATACTCATAGCCTCATTTTGATCGTGGGTAACATAGATAAATGTAATGCCCACAGCATCGTGGATATTCATCAGCTCAATCAGCATGTGCTGCCTTAGTTTCAAATCCAATGCTGCCAGCGGTTCATCCAACAACAGCAATTTGG
>JAQVMI010000196.1 GCA_028703735.1 Candidatus Cloacimonadota bacterium
ATATTTTTGCCGGACTGAAGGACTCTTGCGTTATCAGCACACATGCTTAATAACTGATGAACAAACCGATAGCGGATGCATGAGTCCTTTGCTCCGTATTTAAATAGAGACTAATGTATAGATTTTGGATGGAGCAAATGACTCCTGCTAAAACTGGATTCCGGATCAAGTCCGGAATGACAAGCTGATTTATTCCTCCACATTTAGCAGGAGTCATTCAGTCCCAGGATCATGACACAGCACCCTATATTTTTGCCGAACTGAAGGACCCATGCGTCATGCAGCACACATGCTTAATAACTGATGAACAAACCGATAGCGGATGCATGAGTCCTTTGCTCCGTACATAAATTGAGACAAATGTATAGATTTCGGATGGAGCAAATGACTCCTGCTAATACTGGATTCCGGATCAAGTCTGGAATGACAAGCGAAAAATGATAACTACCCACTCGTAACCAAAGAGAGCCTTCGTAGATACTTCCGCAGATACTGTTCTTGACAAGAAATAGGAGGATATTTAGCATGGCAGAAAACAATATTTAAGGAGCAGATAAATGAATATATCTCAGCTTATTTCGCAGATTCGTTCGCTTATAAACAGTGCTGCCGGTGTAGAGATGGCTTTTGGGAAGCCTTCCAAGATTAACGATTTACACATAATACCTGTAGCAAAGGTGGCATTTGGATTTGGTGGTGGTGGAGGTAGTTCTGCTGCCAAAAACAAAAAAACTGACACAAAAAAACAACCTGATGTGGAGATTAATCCACAAAACCCGGAAGCAAATGATACCTCTACTACCGGTAATGATGCAGATTTTGGCGGTGGTGGTGGAGGTGGCATGCAAACCTATCCTGTAGGGATTTATACAATCAAGGGTGATGCCGTAAGGTTTCATCCAGTAATAAGTATCAAGGAAATAATTGCTTTGATGACCATTATCAGCGTAGTAAGCATACGTATGATGAAACAAAACAAAAAAGGAAAGTAACAAAAGATGCTATACACAGATGCAAAACTACAGCCCCTTCCTTACAAATATCTCCCTGAAAATTTTGAGATAAGCTGTTGGGATACCGTAAAAAAATATATGGAGCTATTATGTAATCATGATACTTCCACTCCTGAAGCATTGGAAGAGATGATAGAGAAGTATTCGGAATTGGTAAAAGCCATGAGTGATGAACTTTCCTGGCGGTATATCCACATGACTCTTGCAGCAGATGATCCCGAAAAAGAAGCTGCATATAACGAGTATTACGGAAATGTGTATGCCCCCACGGAAGCCTATCAGTTTAACATAAAACAGCTTTTTTACGAAAGCCCTGCACGGGAGCTGCTGAACAGCGAAACTTATGGTTTGTTAAACCAGATTTTTGCCAATGACCTGAATTTATTCAGAGAGGAAAACATTCCCCTACAGATACAGGAATCTGAGATAGCTAATAAATATGGCAGCACTGTTAGCAAAATGAGTGCCTTCTTCGAAGGTGAGGATAGAACCCCTACTCAGCTATCGGTTTTTTTGAAAGAACCCGATAGAAAAAAGCGTGAAGAAGCCTGGAGACTTCGCTATGGATTGTTTGCGGCTAAGCAGGAAGAGCTTAATAACCAGTTTGACGAACTGAAAGTATTGCGCTGCAGCATTGCACACAATGCAGGTTTTGCCAATTTCAGGGATTATAAACACATGGAAATGGGGCGTTTTTCTTATAGTCCCGAAGAAATCTATGCTTTTCATGATGCCGTGGAAAAAGTGGTTATCCCCTTTGTTAAAGAGCTGGAATTAAAACGCCAGAAGGCTTTGAATCTGGAAAACCTGCGTCCCTGGGACATGGCAGTGGATCTGGATGGATTGAAGCTAAAGCCGTTTCAAACCACCCAGGAATTTGTAACCAAAAGCATCAAAGTTCTTGGCAAGGTAAATCCTGCCTATGCTGAACAGCTTGAAATGATGTATAATACAGGTTTGTTGGATCTGGAAAACCGCAAGGGTAAAGCTCCCGGTGGATATAATACCAATATCAACAAACTTGCCAGTTCCTTTATATTTATGAATCATGTAAAGCTGCATAATGATGTGATAACCCTTTTGCACGAAGCTGGGCATGCTATGCACAGTGCTGCAACAGGGCACATAAAGATAGCTCAGTATCTGGAAACACCTTCCGAAGTAGCAGAATTGGCATCCATGACCATGGAACTATTAACCATGGACTATTGGGATGAGTTGTACCCCAATAAAACAGACCTCAATAAAGCCAAAAGGGATCAATTGGAAGGAACAATATCTTTCCTGCCATGGTGTATGATAGTGGATGCTTTTCAACATTGGGTTTACCTAAATCCCCAACAAAGTGTGGAAGAAAGATATCATGCTTATCTGGAGATTGCAGAACGTTTCGGTGGTAACACAGATTGGAGTGGTTTGGAAGATTTTCGTAAGCTTGGCTGGCTAATGCAATTACATATCTTTGAAGTACCGTTTTACTACATAGAATATGGCATGGCTCAGCTTGGAGCTTTATCCATTTACATGAACTACCGTAAAAATAAACCATTAGCTTTGAAAAACTATCAGGATTTCCTTCGCTTGGGATACAGCAAACAAGTAAGCGAAATTTACCAAACTGCCGGTATTGAGTTCGACTTCTCTGAAAACCGTATCCGTGAGCTGGTGGATTTTGTTAAGAGTGAGCTAAGCGAATTAGAGAAGTAAAAAATGTTATCTATCTTTAGCCCGTCAAACTTTGCCTCTTTCAATATAGCTGCAGAAGAATACATCCTAAGGAGCTTTCCTCAGGATGTATTCCTGCTGTACATAAACGAAGCCAGTATCATAGTGGGTAAACATCAAAATACCTTGGGAGAGATTAACCAGGATTGGGTGATCCTGCACCAGATACCTGTTGTTCGCAGATTAACAGGTGGAGGTAGTGTTTTTCACGATCCGGGAAACCTTAATTTCTCGTTTTTGATGCATGAAACAGCAGAAATCACCCGCAGTTTCGAGCGTTATACTCGTCCGGTTTTGGAGGTTTTGCAGGATTTGGGGGTTGATGCAAAATTGGAAGGGCGTAACGATCTTACCATAAACGGAATGAAATTCTCCGGCAATGCAAAAACTCATATTTATGGCAAAACCTTGCAGCATGGCACCATACTTTACAGTAGTAAAATGGGTGATCTTAGTGCAGCATTAAAGGTTAAACCATTCAAATTCAGTGATAAAGCAGTAAAATCTATCCGTGCCAGGGTTACCAATGTATCAGATCATCTTCCCAATCCCCTGCCCTTGCAAGATTTTGTGGCTCTCATCCGCAAAAAGGTGCATAGCGTTTATCCTCAGATAAAGGATTATGAATTCTCTGCGGAGGATTTGAAAGCTATAAACGACCTGATGGATAATAAATATAATACCTGGAACTGGAATTTTGGCAAATCACCCAGATATAATATGCACCACGAGCTTCGCAGTAAAGCAGGGATTATAGAATTCTTTTTACAAGTGGATAAGGGAATAATTCAGGAAGCCAGAATCTTTGGCGATTTTTTTAGCTCTCGCGATATTCACGAGTTGGAAAGTAGCTTACAAGGGGTGCAGCATAAAAGGGAAGAAGTAGCAGAGGTTTTGAGCAGGATGGATTATTGCAGTTTTTTTGGAGATTTAGAGCTGGAAGAAATACTGCAAGCTATGTTCTAAATTAAGAAGCCGGCGGATAGCAATTGGCTTGGAGATTGCTGCCCGATAGCATCTTGCAAAACTACAAGGAGCGATAAATGACAGAAGAGAAAATTACCTTGGGCATTTCATCGTGCTTGTTAGGCAATAAAGTGCGTTATGATGGCGGTCACAAATACGATTCATGGTTGGTGGAAACCTTGGGTGCCTATGTGCAATACATACCTGTTTGTCCGGAAGTGGGATGTGGATTAGCCATCCCCCGTGAAGCATTAAGATTAGTTGGCAAAGCAGATTCCCCCAGATTGATAACCCAGAAAACCCTGATAGACCACACCGAAAGCATGCAGAAATTTGCCGAAAAAGAGATACAAAATCTGGCACAGGCTGGTCTATGTGGGTTTGTATTCAAAAGTAAATCTCCCTCCAGTGGGATGGAGCGTGTGAAGGTTTATCCCGAAAAGGGTGGAGTGGCAAGTAAAAACGGAATTGGCATATTTGCCAGAGCTTTTATGGATTCCTTTCCCCTGCTTCCCTGTGAAGAAGAGGGTAGATTACACGATCCCAACCTGCGGGAAAATTTTATCGAACGTATCTTTGTGATGCATCGCTGGCGTAGATTGCTGGCAGATAAACCCAAGCCAGGCACTTTAGTGGATTTTCACACAAAGCACAAGCTGCTGCTAATGGCACATAGTCCGGCTCATTATAAAAGCATGGGAAAGCTTGTGGCAGCTTCATCTAATGGTTCCTTTGCTGATGTGCTGCAAGAATACTTTACCCAGTTAATGCAGGGGATGCAAAAATCTGCAACACCCAGTAAGCACCAAAATGTTCTGCTGCATATACTTGGCTATTTCAAAGCGGATCTTGTGGCAGATGAAAAGGTGGAACTGATAGGGCTTATTGATAGCTACAAAGCAGGTTTGCTGCCGTTGATAGTTCCAATTACCATGATTAATCATTATGTGAACAAATTTGGCAAGGAGTATCTGGCGGATCAGTATTATCTGCATCCCCATCCTCT
>JAQVMI010000197.1 GCA_028703735.1 Candidatus Cloacimonadota bacterium
AGGAGATTCATGAGATATTGATATTTGCATAATGCTTGTTTTCAAGATGTTATGGTGCTATTCTGTATATAATTTCAAGCTGCCACATAGCGGATATTGCCATGCAATTGCAAAAATGAAATGCAATAGTGAAATCGCTCTGCCGGGAAGGAGCTGTTTTACTAACTGAAGCAAGGATGAAGCGATAGGGAGCAGAGGAAATTCATCGTCCGGCTTTCTGGTTGCTCCTGCTTGAATTAAGGAATCAATACGGAATCATTAAGGATGAAGTCCTTATTGATTCCGTGTTGATACCGTAATAGAAGCAGGGAAGATAAGTGGGTATTACACCGGTTTACTCCTAAAAAAGAGGTTACACGGATTTAGCTGATGAAACAGATTAACCCTACAATTATTGGCATTATTGCTAATTTTGGAAGGAGAATATAGGGGTTTACAAGGCTATCAGATTGTTGACTTTCCGGTTTTGATACAGGTGTGGGTTAATAGGCAGGGTGATTTATCCAATCTGTAAATAATTGTATAACTGCGAAAAGTATAGCTTTACCTGCTTATATTCAGCTTTTTTATATGGCGGCAGAGGGTGCTCTCGGACATTTTTAGCAGTTTAGCTGCCTCTTTTTGCACCCAATTGCATTTGTTCATAGCATCAATAATCATCTGTGCTTCAGCATCGTTCAAATGATGTGAAGCGGTTTTCGAAGAATGTAACACACTGGCTTGAACATCAGGCAGCATTCCATCTAACATACCGGCATCCCATTGGGGATTTGGGTTTAGGATAAATATGCGTTCTACCAGATTTGCCAGTTCTCTTACGTTTCCTGGGAAGGAGTAATCCTTTAAACGGCTAAAGAAGCTATCGGAAATAGTTGGAATGGGAACCCGGAATTCTTTGGCAATGCGCTCCACAAAGAAATTAGTGATCATTTCCAGATCGGAAAGCCTCTCTCTTAGCGGAGGAAGTATAATCTCCACTTTGTTTAGCCGGTGATACAAATCCAGCCTGAATTGGTTTGAATGTATCAGTTTGGTTATCTCTTTATTCGAGGTGCAGATTATTCGGCAGTTTACAGGGATTTCCTTATCGCTGCCAACCGGTTGAATACTGCGTGTTTCTATGGCACGAAGCAGCTTAACCTGTGCTTCCACAGGCATATCGGAAATCTCGTCCAATAACAAGGTTCCCTTATCTGCCATAAGGAATTTGCCCTTTCTATCTTCCATGGCACCTGTGAAGGCACCTTTTTTATGACCGAATAGCTCACTTTCTATCAAATTGGGAGAGATTGCCGAAGCATTAATCGCCACCAGAGGTTTTCCTGTTTTACTTTCGTTGTGGATAATTCTGGCAATCACCTCTTTACCAGTGCCGGATTCTCCGTGGATCATTACATGGATATAAGGATGCCGTGCAGCCATAAATGCATCTTTCAAAGCTTTCTTCATGGAGGGATGATCGCCTATTAAATCTGTGCTTGTGGATACTCTGCTAAGGTCTTTTTCTGTGATGCACAGATTCTTCATCCGTAAATATTCTGTGTGCAGTGTATCTATTCTGCTTTGGTATTGGGCACTTTGTTTGTTAAAATTCTCGCGGAAGTGCATCTGGCTAACGTTATCTAACATTTCCAAAGCTTCAAAGCCTTTCTTGTATTTCCTCTGCTCTTCATACAAGCGTGCTTTACAGCGGTAGGCAAAGGTTAGATAATAGTGTTCTTTGTTCTCGGTAAAATAGGTAATTGCCGCATTAATAAGCTGTTCAGCCTCGTCATAGGCTTTTAGCTCTATAATGTTATCGGCAAGATTTACATACTGCATATATTTTCTAAGTTCATTTCCACTTGCCTCTGCAGTAACTATGGAGCTGCGGATTATCTGAACAGCTTCTTGTATTCTTTCCATTTTGCTTAAAGCTCTGGCAAGATTATCCTGAATTCTATGTGCATTCTGCGAATCTTCCAAGCCATATTCCTGAGAAAGCTTCAGGCAATTATGGTAAGTTTGTATGCCTTGTTCCACACTGCCGCTATTTGTGTAATAAATGCCAAGGTTTATGTTTAGGGGTATCAGTAACGAGTTAAAGTGGTGCTCTTTAGCCCAGGCAACGCCATCAGAAAGGTATTTAAATGCCAGGGGTAGGTTTCTTAGCATCAGATTCACTATCCCAAAATACAGCATAATGTGTGCATAAAGCAAGGGATTTTGATCTTTCTCTACCAGATCATATAGCAGAGTTAACTCCCGATTAGCGGGTTCAGGTAGATTATTCACTAAATACAGGGGGATATAGGATAGATACACTTCCAGCTTCAAATCCAAAATATTGGATTCGATTGCATCCTGCATCGCTTCTTTCAGCAGATCAGTTTTTTGCTCTAACCCAATATCCGTCACCGCTTTTTGGCTTTGTAATATTTTCAGCTCACAGATCAAAGCCCTGCTCCCGCTTTGCTTTACGTATTTTTCCGCAAGGCGAAAATACTCTTCAGATTTTGCAGATGCTACACTAACACTTGTTTGGGCATTATACAGCGTAATATAATACTTTGCCATGCAGAAAGCATCTTTTGCCTCATGGATAGAGGGTTTTAGGCTTAGCAGTAACTCCAGGGCAGATTTTGTTTCACCCAAAACCAATTGAGCTTTTGCGTATAGCAATTTCCACATATAGGATGGATGTAATCTAAGCTGGGAAGGGGTTAGTGTAAAATCATCCACAAACTGCTTTGGTGCGTTTACCGCTTTATGATATTCCGAATAATAACTTTGGTCACTCTTAGTTTTTAACATTTAGCATCCTGAATTTATTCTGCATCCACGCCCCAAATAACCGGTGTAAAAACATAGGTATCTTGCCATATTACATTTACTTAGCGTTATTTTGGCTAATTAGGGTTACAGACAAAACAATTTTGTCAGGCTCCGCATTACGTGTCAAGATATAAAAAAATGGCAAATCAAGATGAATCTATGTACCATCACTTTCTTTTAGGGAGTGGACTATCAGATTATAGTCATAGATCTGCTAATATCATAATACAAGGCTAGTATCCCCCAAAACTATAGGATTAATTGGCTTGACCTATACCCTGTCCCAGCTTTTAATGTTTCGCTATAGTCTACAAGCCATGCAGGCTTCTTAAGAAATAAATTGATACACCAAAGGAAGTAATATGTCCGAAACTAAGAAATTCACCGAAGCAAACCGCAAGGCATGGAATGCTGCCATGCCTTATCACAGAAAAGCCAGGGATGTTTACTGGGACAGTTGCCTGGCAGATCCTTCCTTTGTGTTTCAGCAAGAGCCAGAACTGGCACTACTACAGGAAGTGGGGATATCTGGCAAAGCAGTAGTCCAGCTTTGTTGCAATAATGGCTTAGAGCTGATGTCCATAAAGCGTTTAGGGGCAAAACGCTGTGTAGGCTTCGATATCTGCGATGAAGCCATAAAGGATGCAAATAAACGCTCTGCTAAATATAATATCGGGGCAGAATTCTTCCGCCATAGCGTGTATGAGATTCCAGAAGCTTACCATAATTTGTTCGACCTGGTTTACATTAGCATTGGTGCGCTCTGTTGGTTGCCAAACTTAGGGGATTTGTTTGCTGTGGTAAACAAACTGCTGAAAAAGGGGGGAGAGCTGTTTATCTACGAGCAGCATCCCTTCACAGCCATATTACCCTGGGATGTTTCCGGAAATCAAGACAGAGCTTACATTGAATACAGCTATTTCCAAGAAGGTTATCAGGAATACTACGACAGCCTGGATTATTACGGCAACGAAAGCTATGAAAGCCCCATAAAATACGAATTTACCCACACTTTGGCTGATGTAATCTCTGCCATATTATCCAATGGGATGAGGCTATCCAGATTTAGAGAATACGAGCATGACATCAGCAATGGATTTGCCTGGGTACAAAAAACCGGACTTAGGCTGCCCTTGTGCTATATCCTTACTGCGGTAAAAGACTAATGAAAACCCTGAAAGTGCGTTATATCATAACGAGGGTGTGAAGCATCAGCGTAAGCTCAGGAAAGCCAGACCAAATCATTTGAAACAAAAAAAAGCCCATCCACCTTGTTCAGCAAGCGATTATGCTGCTTGCTAAGCAAAGTAGATGGGCATCAACAAATAACTATGCCTATTTCATCAGCATCATTTTCTTGGTGCTGCTATATTTTCCACAGTGAATCTTATATAGATAAACTCCGCTGGAAACGCCTCTACCCAGAGAATCTGTTCCGTTCCACTCAATTTCATGATCACCTGCTGCCTTGGCAGCGTTCTCTAACATTTTCACCCTTTGCCCTTTGGCATTGTAAATTTCCACGCTTACTTTAGCTGCTTCTTTTATGCTATAGTGAATTGTGGTAGAGGGATTAAAGGGATTGGGATAGTTATAAGAAGTGAGAATTGCGGGGCTTTGGATGGGGTCTTCAATGCCAACCGAGGGAGCATTAACCCTGCATGCCCATAGGCTATTCAGGGGGACAGATTCTCCTCTGGAGAGGTAATACTCAAAATTATCGGTATATGCTGCCACACCAATGTTATTGATCTTAGCAGTATCAATTTCTTTGTAGCCATATCTATCGGATGCAAGGATAAGGGGTTCGGTAATGGACACAATACCATCGGGGCTTACATAGCGGTGATTAATTCTGCCAATCTGGCT
>JAQVMI010000198.1 GCA_028703735.1 Candidatus Cloacimonadota bacterium
CCTTTGGTGAATCCTGCTACAGGATATAGGATAATGCTTTCTGCCCCGGATGTTACGCAGAAGATAAATGAAAGCAAGAGCAACGCAGCCGAGGCTTACTATCAGGCAGGAATAAGGTTTAGCAAGATGTCCAACAGCATGGATATTCAAAAAAAGGCTGCTCTGGAATTTGCTGCTGCTCTAAAGCTGATTCCGGGTTATAAAGATGCTTACCTGAAGTTCGAGCAAAGCCGGAATTTGGCAGTAAAACGCATTGCCGTGGTGCCAGTGGAAAATCTCTCGGTTTCAAAAACAGAGTATGGTGCCATAGCAGAAATGCTTACGGATCACATCATCAGCCGCATAATTAGCCAAAGCAAGGATAATCAATTTACGGAAGTAATAGCCCGTTCTCAGATGGAGGCTGTGTTACACGAACAGCAGCTTAGTGCTTCCGGCTTAGTAAGTGCCTCCAGTAGCGTAAATTTGGGACAGATGCTTGGGGCACACGAGATTTTAACCGGAAAAATACTGCAAATTACTGTTACTCCAGCCAGAACTACCTGGGTAAATCAAACTGCCAAAGCCAGAGTAGTGGTAGGCAGAGAAGAATATGTGGATGAAAGCGGAAAAACAAAAGAGCGTGATGTCCACGGTGAAGTTAGCTGCGACTTCAGCAAATTTAGCAAAACAGCCTCTGCTTCGGTATCAGGATCTTTCAGTATAGTGGATGTGGAAACCGGAAAGATAAGGATGCAGGAAAGCATTGAGATAAAATTCCCCTGGTCCGACACCTGGTGCAGGAAGTTATCCGGGGACGAGCGTGCCTTATCCAATTCCATTAAGAATCTTATGGGAAAATCTGAACCCTACCCACCCGAGGAAAGCGAAATGGTGTTCAGCGCATTGCGTGAATTGGGGGATGCAGTAGTCTCCAAAGCAGAAGGATATCTAATCAGATGAAAAAACGCCTTAGTCATAATATACGAGTTTTGGGTTTATTATTGCTCCTTATTCTGCTGCTGTTTGTTAATGCCTGTGGTTTTGCTGCCAAAGAGCCTGAATGGGTGCTTTCAACACCTGTGGATGGTGCATATTATCAGGCTGTGGTTATGCTTTCCAAAAAGGTTCCCGGCTATGTGGATACAGCGCGTGAAAATGCCTTGCGCGAGATTTCCACTCAGATAAGTGTTCAGATTGATTCGGATATTGCCTTAACGGAAACTGAGGCAAATGGGATTCCCAGCAACGATCTTATCAGTCAGATACGCAGTTCCAGCCGAAACAGGCTTAACGGCATCCAGCTTGCAGGAACTTATCAAACAGACAAGGATTATTGGGCGTATTACAGATTATCCAAAAGTGAATACCGCTTTTGGCGCAATCAACAAAAGGATCTATCTGTGCAACAGGCAATAAGCTTGCTTAGCGATTTCGATTCTGCTACCGGTGATATTGCTGTAGGAATAACAGCACTTTTGAAAGCTTTGGAACTTATTGTGGATTTTACCGATATGGATTTATCCTGCGAGTATAAAGGAAAGCAGGTGAACCTTTATAACGAGTTGTTCAATAGGTTGCAGCGTTTACCCGAAAGCATAAAACCATTATATGCAAGCCAACAGCTTGCTGTGATTGCTAAAACGCGCACTACCCATGAGATACCTGTTAGCATTAGCTATCTAAAGGACAATCAGCAATATCCCTGTAGTTCTTTTCCGCTGGCATTTTCTTTTATAAAAGGTGCCGGAGATATAGAGAAGAAAACTATATCCGATACACAGGGAGCAGCAAAGCTTACAATTAGGAGAATAGCAGATTTCGCTACTCCGCAACAGATTGCCCTTAGTCCGGATAAAGAATACTGGCAATCCCGTTTGGAAAATCCGATAGTAAAAAAACTGTTTACACAGTTGCAGTTTTCACCTGCCTATCTTACACTTTTGGTAAGCCGTCCCAAAGCATATCTGGAATATAGTTTTGATAATTCTGCCGGAAGTGCCTATAAGGATATTCTGGTAAAGAAACTTCAGGATTTGGATCTGGAAGTGGTAAAAGAAAAAGCAAATGCAGATTATTACTTCAAAGTTGCTATCATCAGCCACGAGGGAGAGCCGCTTCCGCTGCTGAATCAGCATACAGCTAAAGCTGATGCTTATGTGGAATTGCTGGATGTTGCAAGCGGTAAAAGCATATACAGCAATAATCTAACCAATATAAAAAGCACCGGAAATAGCCTTGCCATTGCCCGCAATAAAAGCGAACTGGTTGCGATTAACGAAATCTGCGATAAACTGCTGTTTATGCTTGTGGAACAGCATATAATGAACTAAAAAAAATTGAGGGGAATCGAAATCCCCCTCTCCAGTTTTAGTTATTGTTTAAGTTAGCCAAGCTATCCTTAGGGTTTAGCTTAACTCCCTATTCTTGTACATAAAGAATCCCCCAAAATAGAATATCACACTATACACCAGCTTCATAACTGAATCCCAAACAAAGAACTGCTGCCATTTAGCATCTATCAAAGCCGAGATATTGTTTATGCCACCTGCAAAGGCAGGAGGATTAACGTTGATGTTTACTGCTGCCAATCTGGCAATATAGCTTAGCAAGGAGGGGATATGCAATCCGGCAGTGTAGTTTAGAATACTGATGCTTACCTGGATAGCCAGAATGGTTAAAGTTCCCATGAAGAATGATTTACGTTTAAAAACTCCCGCAAAGAACCAATATAACGAACTTACGAACAATAACGACAAGCTTATCTCTATAAAACCTTGTGCACATCCGCTTAAGCCTACAAACAAACTGGCACCGGTTTTGTATCCGGCAAGCAAGGAAGCGGCGAAGGAATTTACCAGGGAAAGCACTGCTATTAAGCTTATTGTGCCTAAACTAAGCAGCAGATATTTTGCCCCAACAATCTTGCCAAGACACACAGGCTGAGACAGATGCAATATCTCGCAACGTCTTTTATATCCACCATTTAGCATGCTATCGGCAAGGATTATTGCCGAAACAATGCCCACGGTTCCTATCAGCATAGTTAAACCTGCTGTGCTATTCCAAAGGATATAATTTGCCATTTCCGCAGGAACATCGCCACCCATCTGAATCCAACCATTTCCCTTTATAAGGCTAACAATTACTCCCAGCAGGGCAATAGCATAAACTCCACCGATAAACCACAAAGGGGCAATTATGGTTGACCAATGAGTTTGCCATTCCTTTTTAATAAGTGCTTTAAACTGTTTCATGGCTACCTCCCACCACGGCTAAAAAGATATCTGCAAGGTTAGCCCTGCCATAAGTGGCACCTTCGATGCTTATACTGGAATCTAACACGGCACTTACGAAACCCAGTGTCTTTGCTGTAACCTTGGGGCGGTGCTCATATATCTCGGAAGCTCTATCCACGGGTAGGCTAACCACTCTGAATCTTGCTTTCAGACTATCCACATCCTCGTGTAACAATATCTTACCATTATCGATAAACACTATCTCTTGTAGTAGATCTTCCACTTCTTCCACCTGATGAGTGCTAATTAATATGGTTTTATTTTCGTCGAAGAACTCACCCAGAATGGTATTAAAAAACTCCTTACGGAAGGCAATATCCAGCCCTAAGGTTGGTTCATCAAGTAGTAAATAGCGAACATCCAGAGATAGGGTGATTAGCAGATAAAGCTTGGTTTTCATCCCTTTGGACAGCTTACCCACTTTTTTATTTAGAGGCAGGTTGCTTATCGCAAAAAGCTTAGCAGCGGTTGCTTCGTTCCAGCATGGATTTATAGCACTAATATACTCCATGGTTTGCTTCACGGTTAAACGATCGTCCAATCCGCTAACATCGGGAATAAAAGCCACTTTTTCGAATATCTTGTGATCCCTGTGTTTTAGGGCGATTCCATCCAGGATTACTTCTCCCTCGTGTGCCAGAAAACCAAGCATGGAACGCATTAAGGTGGATTTACCCGCTCCATTTTTACCCAATAAGCCAATGATCTTACCTTGGCTCAGATTTAAATTTATCCCGTCCAGAGCTCTGAATTTTCCGTAATACTTGCTTAGATTGCGGATTTCGTAACTGTTGTTAGTCATTTGTTCCTCCATAAAGAGATTCGATTATTTCTATCAATTGTTGTTTGGGAAGCTCTAATTGCTTTGCCATTCTTAGGGTTGGCTCCAGCTTCTCCGCTATAAAATCCTTGCTGCGCATCTTGATAATCAGCTTTCTTGCTCCAGAGGAAACATAAATGCCTACCCCGCGCTTTTTGTATAAAACTCCCTCTTCTACCAATACTCCAAGAGCATTACCAACAGTGATCGGATTAAGATTGTAATCCTGCGCCATTATTCGCAAGCTGGGGATTGCATCCTCTTCCTTCAGAATTTCGCTTAGGATTCGCTCTTCAATGTGCTTCCGCAGTTGAAGGTAAATCGGCGAGCCTTCGTTAAACAGTTTCATTGCTACCTCTCTCATGCAAGTCTTTGTGATCTGCTATGGTGATGTAGTCAACTATATGGGTATAGTGGTTTAGTCAAGGAAAATATTTGCAACAGCGAAAATTGCTTCTGATAGTCGCATTGTTGTTCTTACTTGGAAACGGTGCATATATTGGCATTGTTGGTCTTTTAAGCTTGTTGCTTTCTACTTCAGATAGATTTTTTTAATAACATAGTGTTATAT
>JAQVMI010000199.1 GCA_028703735.1 Candidatus Cloacimonadota bacterium
AAAATGCCACGCTGAAGCAAGAGAATTATGCCGAGTTGGGTAGAAGTGGCATTTTTTAAGTCAAACGCCACGCTGAAGCAAGAGAATTATGCCGAGTTGGGTAGAAGTGGCATTTTTTAAGTCAAACGCCACGCTGAAGCAAGAGAATTATGTGGAGTTGGGAAGTAGTGGCTTTTTTTAAGTCAAACGCCACAGTATACAAAAAAAGTGCGGGTAAGTAAATACTACCCGCACAATCGTTTCAGGCTTATATGCAGCCCAATTATAAACAATGCTTACAGCAATTCTATGTTATCTGCCTTGATATTCTTAAAGGCATTTCTGGTATCCAGAATTGCCACTCCACAATCGGCTATTTTGGCGTAATCCACATTGCTATGATCGGTGATAACAATAATCAGATCATATTTCTTCAGGTTACCCAGGGAAACAGTTTTGTATGTTTTGCCATTTTTCTCGTGGTGGAATTGGGGAACAAAGGGATCGTGGATTTCAAAATCCGCTTCGTAATGTTCCAATTGCGTAATCACTCCTTCGATGGGTGATTCGCGCATATCTTGAATATCGCGTTTATAAGCAGCACCCAGCAGTAACATCTTAGCACGGGAAATTGCCACACCTTGCTTGTTTAGGATACGGATGGCACGTTGAACCACAAATTCCGGCATGGCGATATTGATTTCTCCAGCCAATTCTATCAGGCGGGTATGGAAATCGAATTCCCGGGCTTTCCAGGTGAGGTAGAAGGGATCGATAGGTATGCAGTGTCCGCCCACTCCGGGTCCCGGATAAAATGCCATAAACCCATAAGGTTTGGTTTTAGCTGCATCCACCACTTCCCAAATGCTTATTCCCATGCGGTTACAAAGCACAGTCATTTCATTTGCCAAAGCGATGTTTATGTTGCGGAAAGTATTTTCGTAAATCTTTTCCATTTCTGCTACTTCGGGCGAGGAAACTAAGAATACGGGAGCATCTAACACGCTTTCGTAAAAAAGCTTGGCTATTTCGTTGCATTTTGCCGTAATACCGCCCACAACCTTTGGGGTATTATGAGTTTTGTAGGTTTCGTTTCCTGGATCTACACGTTCTGGAGAAAAGGCTACATATACGTTTTCACCTACTACTAATCCTGCTTTTTCCAGCTCGGGAACAATTATTTCCCGGGTGGTTCCCGGGTAGGTGGTGCTTTCCAGCACTATCAAAGTATCATGTTGCAGATGATTTGCCATAGAGCGTGTGCTGGCTTCAATAAAGGTGGTGTCGGGCTGATGATACAGATCCAGGGGAGTAGGAACAGCAATAAGCACTATATTCACTTCCTTCATTCTGCTGTAATCATTGGTAGCGCAAAGCTTTCCGGCTTTTACTACATCAATCAAATCCTGATCGGTTACATCGCCAATGTAATTCTTTCCGGCATTCACATGTTCTATTGCATATTGGCTAACTTCAAAGCCGATTACTTCATAACCTTTTTTTGCTACAGTAACTGCCATGGGTAAGCCCACATAGCCCAAACCGACAACGCCGATTTTTACACTTTTGTTTTTGATGGAATTAAGTAAGGACATTATACCTCCATGATGGTAGATTTCTTTTATGTTTTGTTAAAATATCTATTTAAGTTCTTATGGAACATAAGCTTAAGCGGTGTATTAAATCTCTTCTGCATCCTGACCATAAATCTCTTTAAAACGTTGGTTGTCAATTTCGGTTGGCAAACCTTCAAATACCTTTTTACCATCCTTAAGGGCAAGAACTCTGTTTCCATAACGTCGGGCAAGGGATAAAAAATGCAGGGAACATATAATACTGATGCCTTCTCTATTTATCTCTCCCAAATATTGCATTATGGAATCTGCAGTGGCAGGATCGAGGCTGGCAACAGGTTCATCTGCCAAAATCAAAGAGGGGTTTTGCATCAGAGCTCTGGCAATGGCTACTCTTTGCTGTTGACCACCCGAGAGGTGCTTCACCTGTTTACTGGCAAAATCCTGCAATCCTACTCTGTGCAAATTACGCATGGCAAGCTCGTGATCTTCTTTGCTGAAAGATGATACAAAGGTGTGGTAGCCAAGCCTTCCGGTTAAAACATTGGTTAAAACAGTAAGGTTTTTTACCAGATTGAATTGCTGAAAAACCATACCAATATGGCGTCTGTATTGGCGCAACTTTAATCCTTGCAAACCAAGAATATCCTTGCCTCTGAAGCTAATATTTCCGCTACTTGGTTCTATCAGACGGTTTATACAGCGTAGCAGGGTGGATTTTCCGCTTCCGGATAAGCCAAGCAGGATCACAAAATCGCCTTGCTTCACCTCAAGAGATAGCCCATCCACAGCATGGATTTTGCCATCATAGCTTTTTACCAAGTTATCTACTTTTAGAAGCATGGATGAATCGTGTTTATTCATTTCAGCAATGTGGCAGGATCCATATTCATTGCTTTCAGGGTTGTTCGCACCACCTCGTAATCTGCATCGGTGGCGTGTTCCAAACCGTCAATATCATATAGAGTTTTTAAAGTGGCTTTTCCTGAGCCATTTTGGGCAAATTTATATAGAGCTTCCACTACATTAGTTTCCAGTTCCGGGGGTAAATCCTTACGGAATGTAACAGTATCGTTAGGAATCCAATCTGTAAAATCCACAATTCTTAATTTATCAAATATATCAGGATGGGTTTCGAATAGTTTTTCCCGCGCATCCATAGGTTTTCCGGAAGCATCTGCTGGTGACCAATAGGTGCAGGCTACATCGGCTCTTTGGCTGTAAACGGCTAAAATTGCCTGTGGATGTCCACCTGCAAAAATGTAATCCTTGGGAACAATACCTTTTTGCTTTAGGATAGCGGAAGGATATATGTAGCCGGATGTAGAGGCTGCATCGGTGTAAGCAACTATCTTACCCGCGATATCTGCCAAACTCTTAATCTCAGAATTGCTGCGAACCACAAATTGCCCCCGGTATTTATTTAATCCATTACGCAGGGTCATAAGCCTAACCTCGGCACCATACTTTTGTTTGGCAAGCACATAGGCATAGGTTGGTAACCAGGCTACATCAGCCTGATAGGTTCCTAAGGCTTCTATAACAGCAGCATAACTGGTGGGAACGGCAACTTTGTAATGATAGCCGGTTTCTTTCTGTAAAAAAGCGGCAATGGCTTCTCCGCTTTGCACTACCTTACCGGCTTCCAAAGAGGGAACAAAAAACATCTTTATTGGGTTCTGCTTTGAACCAAGCTTCCGGTTTGCTTTGGCAAGACGGCTGTCCTTAGTACCACAAGCACTAATCAGGACAAGAGCTACTAAGGCAAGTGATATCAGTCTCTTCATAAGAGCGTTATCTCCTCTATTTCACATTTGGGCATCCTTCCTGAAAATGCCCAATGAGGTCAAGAAAAAAGTTGTTAGCTATGTCAACTGCTACAATTTCTTGACAAGCAGAGCCCTTTGATATTAATGGTGTATTAGATAGATTCTGGGAGAAAAACAGATGGAAACACTTTTTTCCGGCTTGCTGGCTTTTGGTGTAAAGCAAGTGATTATGATACTTGTAGGGCTGGTGCTGATTTGGCTGGCAATCCGCCATAAGTACGAGCCTACCTTGTTGTTGCCAATAGGTTTTGGCACTATTCTTGCCAATATACCGTTTTCGGCAGCAATTGGAGAGCATGGACCTCTTAGTATCCTGTTTAAGGCAGGTATCGATACAGAGCTTTTTCCCTTGTTAATCTTTGTGGCAATTGGGGCTATGATAGATTTTTCTCCGTTGTTAAAAAACCCTTTTATGTTGTTATTTGGGGCTGCGGCTCAATTTGGCATCTTTGTTACCATCGTGTTAGCTGCTATGATGGGTTTTCCCATAAAAGAAGCTGCAAGCATCGGTATTATTGGAGCGGCAGATGGACCCACCTCCATCTATGTGGCTAATCGTTTTGCGCCAAATCTGCTGGGACCAATATCTGTAGCAGCTTATTCTTACATGGCTCTGGTGCCAATAATTCAGCCTCCGGTTATCAGATTGTTAACCACAAAAAAAGAACGTCTAATCCACATGGATTATCATTCCGGCGATGTCCCCCAAGTGGTAAAAATACTGTTTCCCATCGCCATTACCATAATTTCCGGAATCTTTGTTCCTGCCTCATTAGCTCTTATTGGGTTCTTGATGTTTGGTAATCTGATTCGCGAATCTGGTGTTCTGGAAAGCCTTAGCAGAACTGCACAGAACGAATTGGGGAACCTGATAACCATTCTTTTGGGCATCACAATTGCCTCCAAAATGCAGGGTGAGCTGTTTTTGGTACCTCAAACTCTATTAATTCTGGCTTTGGGTTTGGTAGCCTTTATTTTTGACACAGCGGGTGGCGTGCTTTTCGCCAAGTTACTAAATGTGTTCCGAAAACAAAAGATAAATCCCATGATTGGTGCCTGCGGAATCTCCGCTTTTCCCATGAGTGCGCGTGTGATACACCAAATGGGACAGAAGGAAGATCCCTTTAACTTCCTGCTAATGCCCGCTGTAAGTGTAAACGTCGGTGGACAAATAGGATCGGTGATAGCCGGAGGAATAATTCTGGCTTTATTAACTTAAGCAAACAGGAGCAGCAATGGATACTTTGAACAAACAGGAGCAAGAACTGATGGATCTT
>JAQVMI010000200.1 GCA_028703735.1 Candidatus Cloacimonadota bacterium
AAAGCATCTCTGTGGAAACTGCTTGTAACAAAACAGTGATTGTGGGGTGAGTTCGGGGGTGAAAAGGTGGAAGGGTGTAAAGGTGAAACACTTGGAAGGTGAAAAGGTGGAAAAGTGTAAAGGTTTAACAAAGTTTGAAGATCGTAGGGTTTGATTTATAGATTTGGCTCTCTTTCAAACTAAGTGGGTAGGGGGTTTTCTGTGTTTTACCGATTTCTCAATAGGCTGTGCAACTGTATTTTATAGTCATCCCAATCGGCATTCGATAAATTTAGAGTAGATATCTCTTGACAGAATATGTCGCCTAATAATTATCGACTTCAAGATAAGAAATACACCCTAAGGAGATAGAATGGATTCGATCCCAATCCTTACCCTTAAACGTCTGCCTCGATATTTAGAGGAGCTATACCGTTTCAAGAAAGCTGGCTTAAAGATGGTATCTGCCACAAAGATTGCCATTTTTACCGATGTGCACATGACTCAGGTTCGCAAAGACCTTTCCTACACAGGTGTTGTAGGTATCCCCAAAGTGGGGCACAAGATAGATGAGCTTATCCAGGCAATAGAGCAATGTTTAAACTGGAATGACATAAGCTCCTGTTTTTTGGTTGGTGTGGGTCATCTTGGAAGAGCTTTGATGGGATATCAGGAGTTGAGTAAAAAGGGTTTACGCATTATTGCCGCATTCGATAACAAAGCAGAGCTTAGTGGAATGTATTTTCAGGGGATTCCCGTTTATAGTATGGATAAGCTTGCAAACTTACTATCTCGATTGCATGTTCATATAGGGATTCTTACAGTTCCGGCAGAGGCTGCACAATCTGTTGCAGATATAATGGTGGCAAAAGGAGTAATTGCAATCTGGAATTTCACACCAGTAAAGCTTACTCTTCCCGAAGAAATAATTATCGAGAATATAGACATGAGTTCATCTTTAGCGGTGTTATCACGCAGGGTAGCAGAAAGATTACACGTTAACAAGGGTAAATAAGATAAGCAATTAGACAATATTTTTAGCATAATGCCAAAAAGGCGAAAATACGCTTACACTACAGGTACGCCCAGATAAATCATAAAAAAAATATACAGGAGTTATTAATGAGTACGGATTACTCAGCCGCACACAGCTTCACTAAGGTTATGGAGATTCTGGATCGTTTCGAACGAAGCGAAACCAAAATAATCCCAATTTTACAGGCAGTTCAGGAAGAATACCGATATTTACCCCAGGAAGTGCTTACTTTTATTGCCACTTCGCTGGGAGTATCGCCCGCTCGTTTATATGGAGTAGCTACCTTTTACAGCCATTTTTCGCTTGAACCCAAGGGCAAACACATTATTAAAATGTGTGATGGCACTGCCTGTCATGTTCGTGGTTCATCCGCAGTAATAGAAGCAATTAGGGAGAGGTTGAATTTAACGGCTAAGAAGATTACTACGGACGATATGATGTACACCTTCGAAACTGTCTCCTGTCTCGGTGCCTGTGGTTTAGCTCCTGTTCTGGTAGTAGATGATGCCATTTATGGTCAGGTATCCGCACAACAAGCTTTGGACTTAATAGAGAATATTGAAATTAAGGAGAGAGAAAATGCCTAATCTGGAACAAATCAGAGACTCCTACAATGCTGCCAGGGCACGTTGTAACAAACGAATAGTTGTTTGCGCCGGAACAGGTTGTATTGCCAATGGCTCACTAAAAGTATTTGAATGCCTAAAGAATACCATAGCTTTGAAAGGTTTGGAGATTGTGGTCTCCCTAAAATCTGATAACCACGAAGAACATAAGGATCACGATGTGTATATGGTGGGTAGTGGATGCCAAGGTTTCTGCCAGGTAGGACCGCTGGTTACCATAGAGCCAAACGGTGTTCTATACGGTCACGTAAAACCGGAAGATGTGGAAGAAATAGTGGAAAAAACCATTCTAAAAAACGAAGTGATAGAGAGGCTTTTGTATCATGATCCTGCCACAGGAACAACCTATAAAGGTGCAGAGGAAATTCCTTTCTACGCCAAGCAGAAACGAACGGGATTAAAAGATTGCGGAAGAATTGATCCGGAGAACATAAGTGAGTATATCGCTCATGGGGGATATTTTTCGGCTCGCAATGCCTGGACAAAAATGAGCGCTGAAGAAATTTGCAAACTTTATCAGGAAAGCGGATTACGCGGACGTGGTGGGGGTGGATTCTCAACAGGGTTAAAATGGGAATTTGCCCGCAAGGAATTTAATGCAAAGAAATATGTAGTGTGTAATGGAGATGAGGGCGATCCGGGTGCTTTTATGGATCGTTCAATTCTGGAGGGTAATCCGCATAGCGTTATTGAAGGAATGTTGATAGCCGCCAAAGCAATTGGGGCAAACGAAGGCTATGTGTATGTGCGTATGGAATACCCCCTTGCTTGCACGCGCATTCGCAAAGCAATTCAGATTGCAGAAAACTATGGATTATTGGGTGATAACATCTTTGGAACAGGTTCTGCATTCAGAATCAACGTAATGGAAGGTGCAGGAGCATTTGTATGTGGTGAGGAAACAGCCCTGCTTGCCTCCATAGAAGGTAAACGCGGAATGCCAAACCCTAAACCGCCCTTTCCTGCTCAAAAGGGTCTTTTTGGAAAGCCCACAGTAATCAATAATGTGGAAACCCTTGCATTGGTTCCCATCATTATGCAACAAGGTGTAGCAGAATTTAGGAAAGTGGGAACCGCAAAATCTCCCGGAACTAAAACCTTTGCTTTAACCGGGCATGTAGCCAATACTGGTTTGATAGAAGTACCTTTTGGCACCACCATTCGGGAAATTGTATTCGAGATCGGTGGGGGTGTGATGGATAAAGATGGCAAGATTGATAACAATGCTTTTAAAGCAGTGCAAATTGGTGGACCCAGTGGAGGATGCCTCACACATGAACACCTTGATATTCCGCTGGATTTCGATTCATTGGGTTCTATTGGAGCTATGGTCGGTTCCGGTGGTATGGTAGTGATGAATAATAGCACCTGCATGGTCGAAACAGCACGCTATTTTATGACCTTTACTCAACATGAATCCTGTGGAAAGTGTGTTCCTTGTCGTGAAGGAACCAGACAAATGCTGGAAATGTTAGAAGACATCGTAAATGGAGAGGGTACCGCAGAAACTTTGGAACTGCTAAAGGAAGCCGGTGAAGCTGTGAAACTTACTTCGCTCTGCGGTTTGGGTAAATCTGCTCCCAGTCCGGTGCTTTCCACTTTACGTTATTTCCATGAAGAGTATGAAGCACACGTTAAGGCAAAATATTGCCCCACAAAAACATGCAAAGCATTAACATCCATCTCGATAGATCCAGAATTGTGTAGGGGCTGCACCCTGTGCAAAAGAGTTTGCCCTGTTGGTGCTATTAATGGTGAAGTGAAAAAAGCGCATAACATAGATCCCATGCTTTGCATTAAATGCGGAGCTTGTGTTTCCACCTGCAAATTTAAGGCAATCAGCTAAAGGAAGATAAGAAATGGAAAAATACATTACAATAAATGACCGTCCAGTATTATGGGAAGGCGAAACAAACATCCTTGCCCTTACCCGTAAAGCTAATATAGACATTCCCACCTTCTGCTATCACAGTGATCTAAGCATCTATGGGGCATGCAGACTATGTATGGTTGAAGTGGAAGGAAGAGGCTTGGTTACTTCGTGTTCCACAGAACCATTTGAAGGTATGAAGATAAAAACTCATACAGATCAAATTCTGAAGCTGCGAAAAACAATTGTGGAAATGCTGCTGGCAAATCACGATCAGGAATGCACCAAATGCAGCCGCACCAACGATTGTAAGCTGCGTGATCTTTCTAACAGGCTGAGCATAGATAAGGTACGTTTCCGTAAAACCCGTGATCCCAAGCCTATGGATTTGGGCAGCGAATGCCTTGTGCGTGACCCCAATAAATGCGTGTTATGTGGAGATTGTGTGCGCTTTTGTGATGAGATTCAGGGCATAGGAGCTATAGACTTCGTGTCACGCGGGCAAAACGTTACTGTGGCTGCTGCTTATGGAAAAAGCCTGGCTCAGGTAGATTGCGTAAACTGTGGTCAATGTGCTGCTGTTTGTCCTACCGGGGCAATAGTGGTGAAAAACCATGTTCCCAAGGTTTGGGAAGCCATTCACGACAAGAGCAAAACGGTGGTTGCTCAAATAGCACCAGCAGTTAGGGTAGCCTTGGGTGAGATGTTTAACCTTCCTGCCGGAGACAGCACTACAGGCAAAATGATTGCTGCTATGCGCATGATAGGCTTTGATAAGGTTTTTGACACTGCTTTCTCTGCGGATTTAACCGTTGTGGAAGAAGCGAATGAATTTGTATCCAGAAAAGCTAAGGGCGAAAGACTACCCATTTTTACGTCTTGTTGCCCAGCCTGGGTAAAATATGCAGAACAATTTTACCCAAAACTGCTGAATAATCTGTCCAGTTGCCGTTCTCCGCAGCAGATGTTTGGTGCCATTGCAAAAGAACGTTTGCCCGAACAGCTTAAGGTAGAAAAGAAAGACCTTGTGGTGGTCTCCATCATGCCATGCACCGCTAAAATATTCGAATGCAAGCGTCCAGAATTCTCCACAAACGGCATACCGGATGTGGATGTTGT
>JAQVMI010000201.1 GCA_028703735.1 Candidatus Cloacimonadota bacterium
GCTTGGCGATGTAGGGCTTTATGCCTATCCTGTGTTTTGCGATTTCGATTCCGATGGAGATAATGATATTTTGGTGGGACGCGATTCTCACGGCTTTATCTATTTCCAAAATATTGGCAGTGCTTCCATAGCCAATTGGCAAACGGAAACCAGTAGTTTTGCAGGGTTGGGGCAGGCAGATTACTGGAATTCTGCGGATTTGGTGGATCTAAATAATGACGGCTTATACGATCTGGTGCATGGAACAGCCTCTGGTCCGCTTCAATACTACATAAATGCCGGAACTGCCACAAGCCCTGTATGGCAGCAAAACACCGCTCTTTTTGGTGGTGTTTTGGATGTGGGAGGTGCCAGCAGCCCTGTATTTTATGATTTTGATAACGATGGCGATCTTGATCTGATTAGTGGCAGCCAAATGGGTAATATAAAGTATTTTGAAAACACCGGCACGATTTATTCACCCGCCTGGGTGGAAAACAGTGCTTATTTTTCCAGTATAGATCATTCCATTTATGCCGCAGTAGCCATTGGCGATATAAATGGCGATAACCTTCCTGATGCAATAATCGGTGATCTTAGCGGGAATCTGTATTTTCACCGCAACACCGGATTGGGCTTTGCGGAAGAGGCAGGTGTATTGCCTGTTATTAGCCTGGGAGGATGGTCTGTGCCACGTTTGTTCGATGCGGATGCGGATGGTGATCTGGATCTGGCTACAGGCTGCGAAGCCGGAACCTTGCGTTTTTACCGCAATCAAGGCAGTGCCACAATTCCCAGTTATTCGGAGGTTACAGGCTTCTTTGGAACCATTGATGTGGGTACAAATTGTTCACCAACCTTTGCGGATATTGATGCCGATGGCGATTGGGACTTTCTGGCAGGTGATCTTCCGGGTGATCTTAATTGCTATCTGAAACAGGGGTTTAGCTGGGTGGAGAATACCGCTTTATTCAGCGGAATTTCCACAGATCAAAATGCAGCACCGGCTCTGGTGGATTTGGATCACGATGGTGATCTCGATCTTGTTATGGGTGATTACGATGGAACTTTTAAATACTATCGCAACCTGATGTATTCTGGGGCAACCCTAAATCCCCCTTTGAATTTAGTGGCAGAAATCAGCGACCAGGCGCAAATTTCCTGGAACGAGCCGGAAGCGGGCAGCACCTCACCTTTTGTGCATTACAGGGTGTATTTGAACGGAGCTTTTGTGGCTTCCACCAGCGAGCTATATTGGAGTTTTACCGATCTGATCAGTGGGGTAGCCTACACTGCTATGGTAACCGCTGAATACATTGCCGGAGAATCATTACCCGTAACTGTGAACATATTGATAACCGGATTGGAGGAAAACCTGCAAATACCCGTGCTGCTGCAAAATTCTCCCAATCCCTTCAATCCTTCCACTACCATCCGTTTCAGCGTTAAAAATGCCGGAACAGCATCCCTGCAAATCTACAATCTAAAAGGACAAATTGTACGAAGCTGGGAAGGCTACACCCCGGGTGAACACAGTGTAATATGGAATGGCTGCGATAATAAAGGGATGAAGGTTAGCTCCGGAGTCTATTTTTACCGCCTGAAAACCCCCGGATTTGTGCAAGTGCGTAAGATGATAATGCAATAAAGTATTACACAAACTTTTGTCATTCCTGCGCAAGAAGGAATCCAGCCCTTTGTCATTCTTGCGAAGGCAGGAATCCTACCCTTTGTCATTCCTGCGTAGGAAGGAATCCAGCCCTTTGTCATTCCTGCGCAGGCAGGAATCCTACCCTTTGTCATTCCTGCGTAGGAAGGAATCCAGCCCTTTGTCATTCCTGCGCAGGCAGGAATCCATGTTTAAATAGATTCCGGATCAAGTCCGGAATGACAAGCGGTAAAAATGACACAATATACTGGTTTGTAACTGCATAACAAGCGGTTAGCGCGAAATTATATTTAGGGTCTTATCAAGTTTCCAAAGTCGCTGGCATTATTGGGGTGTCAATCTCCTGATTGACACAGCGAGCGTAGCTCGCTATAAATACAAGCGACACAGTCGCTTCTGCCAATCAGGAGATTGGCAGCCCAAACGCTCTGCAACACAGAATGTTTTACACTACACTTGGTTAACACCTCGTTGGTTCTAACTGTATGTATTATCTATCCCTTAACTTACTCTACAGGATCAAAAGTGCCTGCAAGGTAACTGCAAGGATACTGGAACCAGGCTGTTAGAAACGGCAGATATCTGTGTCGATAGCCGCCCCAGGTTGTATATTATAAGTGGATTTTCAGGCTGTTGATTAAGCCCGGAATGCGTAACAATAAAGCAAGGGTTTGCAGTTAGCTTAAAGTGATTTAAAAAGCAATTTGTGTTTATTCGTGATCTTTCATTCGTGAGCATTCGTGGGAAGTTTGCCTTTATAAACTGTTGCCAAACTCCCACTTCTCAAGGATATATGCTATTCTCCTTAGCCCCATCACCCCACAACACGGGTGCAAAAATCATTTAAAAGAAGGGGCTAATGCTTATATAGGCAAATAGGTTTGTTCCATTCAGGAAATAATTGCGTTTTGGAAAACTTGCATCTGTCCAATACATATATTCCGGCAGAAAATTGTCATCCCCATTTTCCCATCCCTGGACGTCGGATTTTAAATACCACTTCCCTTCTTGAGAAGAATTAAAGCGCATTCCCAATGCCAAAGAGGCAAACCAGGATTTATACACTTTTACGCCAATGCGTGCGGAAGCTTCGGCAGCCAAACCAATGGGACGCGATTTTACCACTGTGCGAGTGCTATCTTTTATCACGAAATCGTGGGCATACACAAAATCCGAATTAAGAGCCTTAAACTCACTAAACACAGGGTTTTGATAGAATACTATGCCCTTTGCGCCTACATTGAAATATGCACCATAATCCAGAACAGGAGCAGTCCAACCTCCATACAAGCTTACAAAATCTACAAAATAAGAATTCTGCTGGCTGCCGTTTAAATTCCCTTGCAATCCTGCAACGTTATCTAATAACCCCAAAGATACCACAAAGGAAGGAGCTTCCTGGGGCTGACGGGCAAAAGAGGAAAGGCTAAGCTTTAGGGCACTTAAAGAAGCTGCTTGCAGGTTTTCCACATCCTCTCCGGGGTTCAAAAAATAATAGTAAGAGGCAGACATCAGATATCCACCTTTGATATATTTGGCAAATTCTTCCTGACGTGATACCGGTACAATTACAGCAGTTTGCTGTTGCCCAAGTATTTGTCCCCAAGCCGCCAGAGTAATAATAGCAAGAAATACAAGGGAAACTAATTTCTTCATTAGTTTCTTTTCTCCCAATCTATACATTTCACCGCTGTGCGAATTTGTTTTCCGCCGGCACTAAGATACACATCGTTTTCGTAAACCTTATCTATCATATAATCTTGCAGGCTATCGAAGAAATCCAAGCCCAAAGCCTCTAAAAAACTAACTATATAGCCGGATAATCCGGATTCATACACCACCAATCGTACCCGCATCCATCTGTCCCAAGGTATTTGGGTACCGGTTTGAGCAGAATTTGAACCTTTACCTATGTAGCTATCTCCATAATAGATAAAAGCAGAATTACCCTTGTCGCGAATGTCCAAACCTACATGTGCTCCGGGACCATTAATCACCCAAATGGCAGAACCCTGGATAGTAGCAGGAATAAAGAAAATCTCTGTATTCCCCATAATATCAGGATTGGGACCCAAATGCGCTACCTGATCCTCGTTGCTATCCTTCACGGTTATCTTGGTAGGCTCTTTCGAACACGAAAGCAGCATAACTAATACCGCAAGCAGCAAAAGCAATCTCTTCATAATTCCTCCCTTACTTTTTTGCTTAAAAAAAACTATGCACCCAGAATAATATATTCCGAAATGGCATTGTTGCACAATAAAACAGCACTGATTTGCTGTCAACAAATTCTAATGCTACTGTCTTGGCATGTTTACTAAGGGTCGCAAGCAATATTGGTGTATCATTGCCTTTCTCACTGCTTGAATTAAGGGATACTTTAGGATAAAAAAAAGTAGCAGACGCATTTAAGCATAAATCGGTTACATTATATATGAGGGAATCTACGATTTCCTTTAAAGGAGTAACCAACTATGGCTGCACACAGCAAAACAGGATTGAATAGTTTTTTCCAAAAGTGGACGCATCTCGGCAGAAATAATTCCTCCAAAAAGTACGCTGCAGATGAACTGCCTCTAAGGGCAGAGCTATTCAGTGCCGACCAAATGATGCAGCATGGCAAGGTATTGGCGGGGCTTCATCGGATTAAAACCGGGCGTTCACATCGCAGCCTGTTAGTTCGTTTGGCAGATAACGAAAGCTTACTGTTACAAGTTTACAATCTGCTTACAGAGGATGTAAGGACAGACCGCAGGATTACCCCAGCGGGTGAATGGCTACTGGACAATTTTTACCTGATTGAAGAACAAATTCGCACAGCTAAAAGGCATTTCCCCAAGGGTTATAGCGTGGAATTGCCTCACTTATTGAAGGGACCCTTAGCCGGATTTCCGCGGGTGTACGAAATTGCTTTGGAAATAATCTCCCATGGCGATGGAAGAGTAGATCCCGAAAACCTAATTAGCTTTGTATC